>DASSAV010000388.1:0-9872 GCA_035699265.1 Rhodothermales bacterium | reverse complement strand
CGACTCTCCAACCTATTGACCTCGCGAGGGGACACCGAAACATAACCGAGAGGCGGCCCCCAGCCGCCTCTCTCATTTCCCCCCCTCCCTCTCTCCCTTGCCGAAACCGGGAACAGGCAATCCCTCGCAATGTACGCTCATAGACCCCTGCAGGCACCCCTCCGCCCTGCCTCCACCAGTCACGAGAGCGCCTATGCTGATCCAGAAACCGGGTGATATCCCCTCGTCCGAAATAACGCCCGAGCGCGTTTACCTCAACAGGCGGCAGTTCATGAACGCCGGCCTCGCGGTCGCAGGCGTACCCATCCTCGCCGCCTGCCAGTCGGATGCCAGCGCGAAACAGCCGGATGACGAGCCGACCCCGTACGACGACATCACCACCTATAACAATTTCTACGAGTTCGGCACCGGCAAGGGAGACCCGTCCCGGAACGCGAAGGAGTTCAAAACCAGCCCCTGGAAGGTCGAAATCGCCGGTGAGGTGAAACACCCGGCGACGTACGACCTCGACGACCTTCTGAAGCCCTTAACGCTGGAAGACCGCACCTACCGAATGCGTTGCGTGGAGGCCTGGTCGATGGTGATCCCGTGGCGCGGCTTTATGCTGAAGGATCTCATCAAGCGGGTGGAACCGACCTCAAAAGCCAGATACGTCGCCTTCACCACATTGTACGATCCCGACCGGATGCCCGGTCAGAACCGCGACGTGCTCCCCTGGCCCTACGTCGAAGGGCTCCGCATGGACGAGGCCATGCATCCTCTGACCTTGCTCGCCACGGGGCTTTACGGCAAGCCGATGCCCCCACAGGACGGCGCCCCCATCCGCCTCGTCGTACCCTGGAAATACGGCTTCAAAGGAATCAAGTCCATCGTCAAGATCAGCTTCGTCGAGAAGCAGCCGCCAAACACCTGGAATATCGTAGCTCCGAACGAGTACGGCTTCTATGCCAACGTTAACCCGGAGGTCGACCACCCCCGCTGGAGCCAGGCCCGCGAGCGCCGCATCGGCGAGTGGCGCAAACGCCCCACCCTCATGTTCAACGGCTACGGCGACCAGGTAGCTTCCCTCTACGCCGGCATGGACCTCCGCAAGTATTTCTAACAACACATCCGGCTATTCCCTTTCAGAATCATACAAGCAAAGCGAGCTCCCCTCCTTTTCAAGGAGGGGCCGGGGGTGGTTTGTATCTCTTCCACGATCCGTACTGACCTTCTGGATCCTATATGACCACAATTCCTCAGGCTCCTCCCGCTGCCCGGAAGCGCCCGGCCATCCCTCCGCCGTCCCCATCACGCACCGCTCGCTTCGACTGGCTCAAAGCCGTCAAGCCGCTCCTCTTCGTCCTCGCGCTGGTTCCCTTCGCTGTGCTCATCTGGGACGGCTTCCACGACCACCTCACCGCAGATCCCATCAAGGAGATCACCCATCGAACCGGCTGGTGGACGCTCACCCTGCTCCTGGTCACCCTCTCCATCACGCCGCTGCGCCGGCTCACCGGCTGGAACCGGCTCGTCAAGCTGCGGCGCATGATCGGCCTCTTCGCGTTCTTCTACGCCTGCCTGCACGTGCTGACCTACTTCGGGCTGGACCAGATGTTCGACCTGTCCTATCTCACGGAAGACATCGTCAAGCGCCCCTACATTACCGTAGGCTTCACCGCCTGGCTCCTGCTGATCCCGCTGGCCGTGACCTCCACCGCCGGGTGGGTCCGGCGCCTCGGCAAGCGCTGGCAGCGGCTGCACCAGTTGATCTACATCACCGCCACCCTGGGCGTGATCCACTTCTACTGGTCCGTCAAAGCAGACGTCCGCGAGCCCCTGATCTTCGCAGGCATCCTTGCCCTCCTGCTCTCTGCAAGGCTCCTCTTCCGGATCCGCAAAAAAGCACACAAGCCTGCCCCACTGCGGGCTCGGTTGAAGGTTGAAGGTTAGAAGGTTGAAGGTTCGTGCGCCCGAAGCTCACCTTTCTAACAGGACCGCCGCCGGACCCGGAAAGAAAACGGACCCGTCCTGCAACACCGGCGGCCGAGCCCTCTCCGCGTACCGGTCCTCCTCACTGTGGAACAGCACCGGTGCATGCCCCGGCATCGGCAGCGTCACGTTCCCTCTGAGCGCCGCCAGCAAGGTGTGCTGCCCCCGCCGGAGCACGAGCCCGCCGTCCACGCTTCCATTCGCCTCGAACCCCCCGTGCAGCTTCGGGCGGAGTGCCAGCAGGTCCCGGTACAGTTGCAGTATCCTGGCATGGACAGGTTCGTCTAGCTCGTCCCAGTTCAGCTTGCTCCGATAAAACGTCTCCGGATCCTGAGGGTCCGGCACGTCGCCGGCGAACGATGCGAATGCCGCGAACTCCTTCCGCCTGCCCTCGCTCACCAGGCTGCCCACCTTCGGCTCGTGGTCGGTGAAATACTGAAACGGGGTCGTGGCGCCCCACTCCTGACCCATGAACAGGAGCGGTGTCTCCGGTGCGAAGAGTAGCACCGCCGACAGTGCCCGAAACGCCGCCGGACTCGCGTCCGTGCTGAGCCTGCTGCCACTCGCCCGGTTGCCGATCTGGTCGTGGTTCTGGATACAGAGGATAAAGCGGTCCAGGGGCAGACCGGCCGGATCGGTGCCGCGCGGGTGCTCCAGCCACTGCGAATACTGGCCCGTGTAATACCAGCCCTGCCGGAGGGCCGTTGCCAGATCCTCCGTCGTCGCCGAAGCGAAATCCACGTAATACCCCTCCGTATCCCCCGCCGCCAGGTTGCGGGCGAGGTGATGGAAGTCGTCCGCCCACACGCCGTCGAGCCCGTAGCCGCCGTCCCGCCGCGTGTCGATGAGCGTCCGCAGGTTCCGCTCGTCCTCTGCCACGACGTACCGTTCACGCCCCTCCAGCGTCTGTACCGTCTCGGCCAGTTCGGCCAGGAAGTGGGGGTCCGACGTATCCACCAGCCTGTGGCTCGCATCGACCCGGAGTCCGTCGGCGTGGTACTCCAGCAGCCAGTGCACGGCGTTCTCCAGGAAAAATGACCGCACGTGTTCACCGTCTGCGTCGTCCAGGTTCACCGCGTCGCCCCACGGCGTGTGGTGCTTCTCTGTGAAAAACGGGGCGAGCGCCGGGGCGTAAGCTCCGTCCGGCCCGAAGTGGTTGTAGACCACGTCGACGAAGACGGCCAGGCCCATCTGGTGCGCGGTGTCGATCAGCCGGCGGAGGTCGTCAGGCGCCCCGTACGCCCGGCATGGCGCGAATGGGGCCGCAACGTCGTATCCCCACCCCCACCGGCCCGGAAAATCTCCCAGCGGCATCAGTTCGATGGCCGTCACACCGAGGTCGCGCAGGTGCCCGAGCTTCCGCCGGGCGCCGTCGAACGTACCCTCAGGCGAGAACGTGCCGACGTGCAGTTCGTAAAACACGATGTCGTAGCGCCTGATCCCCTGCCACGCCGCATCGCCCCAGGCGTAGGAAGTCGGATCCACGACCATCGACGGCCCGTGTACGCCCCCCGGCTGGTAGCGAGAGGCCGGGTCCGGCATCGACCGCTCGCCTGCCTGA
Source organism: Rhodothermales bacterium (assembly GCA_035699265.1). GTDB lineage: Bacteria > Bacteroidota > Rhodothermia > Rhodothermales > DASSAV01 > DASSAV01. Next base: position 6,340 of record DASSAV010000388.1, on the reverse strand, counting down.
TACAGGTATCGTGCCCCCGCCTCGATGCTCGGCGCGAACAGGGAAAAGAAGCCGTCTCCCTCCGGCTGCATCTCATGCACCTCGGCATCGCCTGCAAAAGCGTCCGAAGTGTTCACCTGCGTTCCACCGCCTCCCCCGCTGCCGGCGCTCACGGTGCGTTCACCTGCTGCCTCTGCTTCGACCCCCACCGGCGCCAGCAGCAGCCGCATACGCTCGAACTTGGGTGCCCAGACCCTGAACTGCGCGCCCCCTTCGGTCACGAGCGCCCCCAGGCTCGGGTAAGTTAAAGGTGTCATAACAGATCCGGCTATTTACGCACTAAACCGTAGGAGCAAACCACGCTCCTCACCCCCAGAATCCCACACTCTCCACATCCCCAAACCCCACACCCCCATAATCCAACACTCTCTCCCTCTCCCCCTTTCCTCTTCTCCTGAACCCTCTTCTCCCGAATCTCATATTGCTTATTACGTCTTCCTGAAACCCCGGCCCCGGAGGAAAAGACACCCCTCGCGTGTAAAAGGACCGTAAGATGTACATTGCCACTGCCGCGCGCAACCGGCCCAGGCACCGCCACGTTCTGACCATACCCTCTCCCCATGCCGATGACGGAACAGATCAACAGCCTCGCCGCGGCCCTGTCGCGGAAGCCCTCCACAACCGCCTTCAAGCGTACGGCCGAGGTGCGTTGGTTCTACGAAGGAGAGCCCTCCGCGCCCGCTGTAGCCTGGTTCCGGGACGTGGCCGGAGGGGACGTCCTGGCCGCCGAGCGGAGCGACCTGTATCTGCTCACAGGGCGGGGAGATGTAAATGTGAAGCACCGGGAGGGACGCCTGGAAGTAAAGCGTCGCCCGGCCGGCGGCCGGAAAGTCCTGCTGGGCGAAGGCGTAGAGGGGATCGTAGAGCGCTGGGACAAGTGGATTCAGCCCGGCCCGGACAGCCGCCTGGACGAGGGTGGCGCCGGTATGATGGCCATCCGGAAGGCGCGTCGCCTCATCACGCTCGACGTGAACGGCGAAGTCGCGCGCATCCGTCCGGGTCAGGTTCCGGAGCGCTCGTGCAACGTGGAACTCACCCGGATCGGCGTTTTGAACCGGGTGTGGTGGTCCATCTGCCTCGAATCCGCCGGCCCGGAGCCCGAACTGGAGCAGCTCCTGCTCCGCGCCGCCCGCCACGCATTCTCCCTTTCCTCTGTACCCGACCTGGACGCCCGCCACTCCGCCGCCTACTCCGACTGGCTCCTCCACCTCGACCCCTCAACGTAACCAACCACATCCTCACCTCTCGCACCAGAACCCCCCATCCCACATGTCATGTCGAGCCCAGTCGAGACATCCCACAGACCAGCGCCAACCACCCGAGTTGTCATCCCGAACTCGTTTCGGGATCTCTATTCAATGCCCGAACCATGTCCCGGAGCTGATCCAGGATCCTCAGCATCTCACTTGAACACCGCCCCCACACGGCGGCGGTCTACGGTCGGCCGTCTGCGGTCGTCTCGAACACAACCAACCACTGACCACTGACAACCCACGAAATGAAAATCTTCGACCCCCTGTTCACCGAACCGCCGGATCGCCTGGAAGACTACGCCGATTTCGTCGCCATCGTCCGGCAGCTTCGGCGCGATTGCCCCTGGGACCGCGAGCAGACCCACGAATCCGTCAAGCACCTCCTCATCGAAGAGGCGTACGAAACCATCGAAGCCATCGACGAACGGAACTGGGACGAGTTGCGGAAAGAATTGGGCGACATCCTCCTGCATGTCGTCTTCCACAGCGCCATTGCCGAGCAGGAAGGCGAGTTCACGTTGCAGGACGTGATCAGGGGTGAGACTGAAAAGCTCGTCCGCCGCCACCCGCACGTCTTTGGCGATACCACCGTCGACGGTGTCTGCGAGGTGCTGTCCAACTGGGAACGCATCAAGCTGAAAGAGGGAGAGAAGCGCTCTGCCTTGCAGGGCGTGCCTGCACAGCTACCCGCCCTGCTGCGCGCGCAGCGCATCCAGGAAAAAGCCGCAGGCGTCGGGTTCGACTTCCCTGAAAAATCCGGGGCGTGGAGCAAGGTGGAGGAAGAAGTAGGCGAGCTGCGGCGGACGATGGAGTCGGCCGCGAGTCCCGAAGAAAGAGAACACGAGTTCGGAGACCTGCTCTTCGCCCTCGTCAACTATGCCCGCTTCATCGACGTGGTCCCTGAAAATGCCCTTCGCCGCACCAACGACCGCTTCGCCCGGCGTTTCCAGTACATCGAAGCCCGCCTCGCGGACGAGGGGCGGACGATGGCCGAAGCCACGCTCGAAGAGATGGATGCCCATTGGGACGAGGCGAAACGGCTGGAACGGGAGTGACAAATCGGTAATACCGCGCCCGGTCACGCGCTTTTGCCTACCGACTTTCATCCGGCTGCGTTATCTGTTCAAACTGACATTTCCCACCGCCCCCACACCCCTCCTTCAACTCGCCAATCTTCAACCTTCAACCTTCTAACCTTCAACACCCAGACCCCGTGCCTACATACACCGTCGTCGAGTCGATCGCCACAGGCAACCCGCCCCTCCGTAAGTCCCAGGAGTTTGCAGCCGGATTCATGGGCCGGGTCGAGGGGATGTCCGAGCCGCTAAAAAAACGCATCCCCCTGATCTACGAGCGCTCCGGCATCGACTTCCGGTATTCCTGCATCGAGGATTATGGCCGCGAGCCGCAGGACTTCGACTTCTTCCCGAAGTCCTGGAGCCTCAAGCCCGCTCCCTCGACGGCCCGGCGCAACCAGAAGTATCGAGAAAGCATCATTCCACTGGCCGAGCGCGTTGCTGCCGACGCCCTGCTTCAAGCAGGCGTCGGGCCGCAGGAAGTCACGCACGTCGTTGTGGCAAGCTGCACCGGTTTCTTTGCACCGGGACTCGACATTGAACTGGTAAAACGGCTCGGCCTGCCCGCCAGCACGCAGCGAACCTTCGTCGGCTTCATGGGCTGCTACGCCGCCTTCAACGCCCTGCGCGTCGCCCACGCCTTCTGCCAGGCACGCTCCGACGCCCGCGTGCTGGTCGTGTGCGCCGAACTCTGCACGCTGCACTTCCAGGTGGAGGACACCATGGAAAGCGCCGTCGTCAACGCCATCTTCTCCGATGGCGCGGCCGCAGCCGTACTCGCCGCGCGCTCGGAAACGGAAGCGGAAGGGAAGCTCGCCTACGCCGATACACACGCCGTCCTGGACGACGACTCGATGGGGGACATGACGTGGGAACTCGGGGACACAGGGTTCATGATGGGGCTCTCTTCCCGCGTGCCGTCCGTCATCGCGAAAAATCTGCCCGCGTACCTAGATACCCTCTTGTCAGGCAATGACCTGGATCTGGGCGACGTCGACTTTTGGGCGATCCACCCCGGCGGCCGTGCCATCGTAGAGAAAGCCCGGGACGTGCTCGGCCTCCCGTCCTCGGCCGTACACGATAGCCTGGAGGTGCTCCGCCTGCACGGCAACATGAGCTCCCCCACCATCCTCTTCGTCCTCAAACGATTCCTCGACCGCCACCGCCAATCGGGCTACAATGGTCATGTCGGCCTGAAAAACGGCGTCGCCCTCGCCTTCGGCCCCGGCCTGACACTGGAAGGCGCCCTCCTCCGGCGTGCGCCCTTCTATGTTTCTGCCGAAAGCATCGGTCCATCACGGAGCGCGCTGGCCCTGGAATAGCGCCTCAGCATCTCTCCGGAACACGTGAATACCCGAGTACCGGAACACGTGAATACGCGAGCACCTGAACACCCCATCGGCCCCGGTGCTTAACCGGATGTAACGAATGTACCTCGAAACATAAGTGCTGGAATGTTACAATAACCATGCGATAAACGAGGGCTAAATTCGCTCGGGCCGTGCGGATGAATCGTGTACATTCCGGCCTCAGGCGCCCACACAACTGCATGTAGAGCAAGAAAGTAGCTCATATACCGTCAGAAACTTGTATATGTGTACAGAGGTATCAAACGTCCTATTCGTTAACAGGGGGCAGTTGCTGATGTACAGTACGAGAGGCATAAACGTGGTGGCGACCATTACCGAACTTCGTTCCCGAACGTCGGAACTGGTAGAGAGCGCTAAGGAGATAAACAGCGGTATCCTTATCCAGAAAAACAACGAGCCCTACGCAGTATTAATCAGCTACGAACTCTACGATAAGTTGCTCTCAGAGAGCGGCGAAGCAGCCAGGCGCCGCGGCCGAAAAAAGGAAAAGAAGTAATACCGATCACCCATGCCGGTAGCCCGATGTCTCTGGTAGGGACGCACCGCCGGGGTGTCTGCTCCCTTATTCGAGCGGATTCAGGGGTGGTGGATCCAATGGCGCATTCCAGCACTGATCTAACGGATTGGTAGAATAAGGCAATTTGATTGCTGGGGATTCTGGAGTGGTACAGGTTAAAATGGCTTCCCCCTCTCTCCCTTTCCTCCTCTCTCCCAGGGTTTATATCTGCTTCAGGATTTGGTGAGGTGCATCCGGGAAGAATCCCCAGCCCCTACACCATCCTGCCCGCCCGGATGCACCGTTGCAGCCAATCCCGTTTTCGCTGAAGCTCCCCGATACTCAGCTCGTCCTGTGCCTTTGAAAAGCGGCGCTTCGCCTCGGCGTGGATCTGGCGGATCTCCAGGGGCCGGCTGCTCGATTGGAGCAGAAACGCGAGCTCGGTGGCCAGGGCCGCACACTCTTTCCGGAGATCCTGCTCCTGCCGCCGCACGTCGACGGCCGCCGCAGGTTGTTCGGGTGTGGTGCGATGGGGAACCGGATGCCGGCCGTCCCTCCCGTGCACGCCGAACAGGTCGAGGGTGTGCGTGCGCATCTCCCGGTGCTGGACGTCCGTCAACTCCCACACGCTGTGCTCCGAGGCTGCCGCCTCTGACGGTTCTCGCTTTTCACGCTCCTGCCGGAGCTTCACCCCGATCTGCTCCTCCGACGTGATCCACTCCAGCGTACCGACCACCTCTGAGTCGTTTGCCGCGAAGATGTCGCATTGATTGCCTTCCGCGCCGAACGCTTCGAGATAGCGCATCCCGCGAAACACCTGCTGCATCGTCTTGGAATATGCGCGTACCAGGTCTGCCTTTACGATGACGCTGATGGGCTTGATGTCCGTACCCTCGCCGATCATGTCTACCTGGACCATCACGTCGATCTGCCCCCCGCGAAAGCCGTCGAGCAGCGCCAGGCGCTCCCGTGCCGCGACGTCCTGACCGATGCGCGCCGATGCGTAATGGGGGAAGCGGTCACGCACGAAATCGAGGATGGCGGCGGCGTGGCGGTTGCTCATCGCGATGATCAGCATCTGGTGGTTCCGCCCCGCGCCTCCGGGCCGGCCGGCCAGTCGCCTCCGCTTCTCCGCGAAGCACGCGAAGGCGGGGCCGAGGAGGGCGTCGAGGTACACCTCGTGGAACCGGAGCTTGCGCCGCGCCAGGTAAGCGTCTACCTCTTTGTTGGTCTTCGCGATCTCGGCCAGCCGCGACAGCGTCATCTCGACCTCCTGGCCCGTGTCTGACCGCACCATCTTGAGCCGGTAGTCCACCACGTGGGCCTCGACGCGCTTGAGGATGTTGCCCTCCTCGTGCGCGTCGCGCATCGTGACCTCGTGCAGGGCCACGTAATACTGCTGCTCGTCGGCGCCCATCTCGAAAGGCACACCGAAAAGAGTCTTGTTGTCGGACCGCATTGGGGTGCCCGACAGCGCTACCGTACAACTGTAAGGCAGGAGCTGGATCTTCTCGGCCCAGAGCCCGTCGTCCGACAGGTGGTGTACCTCGTCGAAGATGAACATGGCGCGGGCCGACTGGCAGTACCGGAGGAGGGCGGCGTTGCCCCCCGGTCCGCTCGCGTACTGGTAGGTCGTGATGATGATCTGCGTGTCGAGGTTCTTCAAGAACACGCGCTCGGAGTCGGCCACGCAGAAGCTGAAGGGGGGTGCCCCCAGGTTGCGGAAGACGCGCGTCAGTTCTTCCGGATCGGCATACTGGTCGCGCAGGTTGCCCCTGGGCACGAATACAACGAGCCTGTCCGCCAGCCCGAGGCTGTGCCCGATCACGAAGGAGGCGAGGGCGGTGATCGTCTTTCCGTAGCCGGGTACGAAAACCCCCAGATGGTTGCGCTCGCCCGCACGGAGCGCGTCGGCCAGCTTCGACAGGAACGTGTACTGGCCCCGCCTGAACCGAAATCCGCTCTGTGTACGAATGCCGGGGAGGGGAGAGGGGGCACGGCCCGAGGCGGGAGACGACATGGACTGCGGACGGAAACTACAACGTACGCCGGTGCGCGCCAGTGCCGGAACCACCTGCCGGGACGAACACCCACACGTCAGATCGA
>DASSAV010000387.1:0-3880 GCA_035699265.1 Rhodothermales bacterium | reverse complement strand
GCGACTGTACGAAGTTCTACCCCCCGGCGGCAAACGGCATGCCCGACCTACCCTCACACCTACAACCCAGGCACCGAAGCTCAACCCGAGTACCAGAAAAAAGAACCGACCGCGAAGACTCAAACACTTCTACCAACCCAGCACGTAACTGCGCGGGTCCTGTGCAAGACCGTTCTCCCACAGCTCAAAGTGGAGATGCGGCCCCGTCGTCACTTCCCCCGAATTCCCGCTCAACGCAATCGCCTCGTGATTCCGCACGCGTTCGCCCACACGTTTCAGTAAACGCTGGTTGTGCTTGTAGATGGAAACGTACCCGTCTGCGTGCTGGACTGCGACGACCTCTCCTCCCTCTTGCGTCCAGTCGGCGAAAATCACGTACCCGTCCCCGATCGACCGCACGACCGTCCCTTCCTCCACCGCGATGTCGACCGCGAAGTGGCCCGTGCGGGCGTCGAAGCCCCGCGTCACGAATCCCTCCACCGGGGGCAAAACGGGCAGCTTCAATGTCGAGATGTATCGATCAGCCGCGGCCAGTCGTATCGGGGGAGATGGCGACGTGACGAGCCGCTCTACCGAGAGCGCAGGCTGCTGATGATCGAACCAATCAGACGAGAACGCCCCGGCTGAATTACCCGACGATTCGTGGTACGCGGACCGCAACGGCGTTTCCACTTCAGCGGCAGTATTTTCCGAAGAGTCCGCCTCTCCTGTCACCAATTGCCGCAAATGCTCCAGGTACTGATGCTCAGCTCTCAGCGAGTCCTGAAGCGAGGCCAGGCGCACCGCGTTCAGCCGGGCATCTTTCCGCATCGACCTGGCGCCGTAGCCGGGCAGAACGTCACGCAACGGCGTAAACAACACGAGCGCAGCCAGGAGCAAGGCGAGCCCGCACGAACCCCCGACGAGCGTGAACAACAACGACCGGGGCCGTATCTCGAACTGCTGTGGGGGCTCCATCTGATCCACGTCCATCAGGATCACGGTCTGCACACGATGTGAACGGCCGGCGAGCTCCTTGAGAAACGCTAACATGTAATCCTCTGATTGGCTGATCCTGACCACTGCAAATCGGGTGGGCTCTCCCGAGTTCCTTCCGGCGCCACCGCCCATCGAACCGCCCGATTGACCGGAACAAAGTCCATCCTTATATTGTCAGGCTCAGCATGAATGGCCTCATATAGTATCGTCATACAGCAACCCATCAATGCCACAACACAAATCAGCGGAGAAGCGGGTGCGCCAGAACGAAAAGCGTCGTCTCCGCAACCGATATCACCGCAGCCGGATGCGCACGCTCGTAAAAAAATTGCGCACCACCCAGGATCCCGAGCAGGCAGGCACACTCCTCAAGGAAGCCAAAGCCTACCTCGACCGCCTCGCGGCCAAAGGCATCATTCACAAAAATAAGGCCGCGAATTACAAGAGTGAACTTGAGAAAAAGGTGAACGGGCTCTCTTGATCCCGAGGGCCTTCCCTGTACGAGGGGCCGCTGCCAGATGGCAGCGGCCCCTTTCTTTTTCTGCGCTTACGCCCGTACAGGCGCGCAAAAGGATCTCGGCCGCTACCCACCCGCGCGGCACTGGCCCTCGGCAGCAACACGTACCCCGGCGTTACATTTACACATGGAAAGAACGTGTAACAACCGTATATTTTGCGCGCAAAATTAGCGCCTGTATTGTTGTACCCCTCAGAGTGGCACAGAGGTGGCTTCGCACGTTGCCGGTAATAAAACTGTGAACAAGAAGTATTTTGTGAAAACCTCTCGTTACACCGGGAACACCACCATCGGAGTGCTCGGTCTAAGGGGGCGACGTGAGCAAAAAGCTCTAGGAATTTGTTGATCGCATGGCTCGTAGCTTCTCCCTTGCTATGCAGGAATGCATGTTTCTTGACCACAACTACGATCAAAATCGCTACTTTAGGGGTAGCCGCTGCTACACAGGATTCACACACCGTACAGATTATCCTGCATAACGTCGTGGCGGTATTTGTACCTTAACTTCGTACACATGTAACGCAGAAGCAAAATCACCTCTTGCTATGCAACCATTCAGCAGTAAGACGAATCTCCGTGAACGACGGGCAGCGGTAGGGAAAGATGTAAGTTGCATCGACCACCCGGATTCTGGAGCAACATCGCTGCTCGCCAGCTAATCACCTCGCCTGTCAAAGACCTACAAAAAAGGAGGATACAAATGAGAAGGCGTTTCAAAGCGACCATCTTGTTCGCATGCATGACGATAGGTTTCGTCGTGGCGAACTCAGTGCACGCGCAGGGCATCCGCGCCTACAATACGTGGTACCTGTACCCCAAAGTCGGCCTCACTCAGTACACGGGCGACCAGGACCGGGGCTTGCTCGACCTTTGGGATAAGGACGGGAGTGAAGTTGAAGGCCTCGGCATCGATCAGTTTCCCTGGGGTGCTGGCCTGGAGCTCGGCTACCACTTCAACAACGGTTGGGGCCTCGGTCTCGAAGGATCGATCGGCTTCTATGGCACTGCCGCTGACGACCGTGAAAACGGGGACACCGGGAATGCGGTTAATGCAGAACAGCTCAAGCTCATCGGACGCTACACGTTCGGATACGGCACGTCTCCGGTAGCACCGTTCCTGGAGATCGGTGCGTTCGGGACCAATGCGGTCGAGGATAATTACGAGGCCCCCGGTGACTATGCGCTTGGATTCGGACCGCTGATCGGGCTCGGGCTCGACATCCGCGCCACCGACCACCTCTCCGTCATGATCGAGGCGCAGGAGATGGCCTCCTTCCCCGATAATGCTTTCGACGGGGACAACCGGAATCCGTACCGCGATCCCGGCGACGAAGGCGGGTTCCTGGAGAAGTTCGACGCGCTCAGCTTCCTGGGCATCGGCGTGAAGTACAACTTCAAGAGCGCCGTCATCGCCCCGATCGTCACGGGCATCACTTGCCCGACGGATGTTGTGGCAGGCTCGCCGGCCACCTTCACCGCGATGGTCGAGCCGGGCGCTACGGAGCCGCTGGAGTACCGATGGGAGTTCGGCGCCGCAGGCGCGACGGGTACGGGCCTGACGACTACGTACACGTATGACGAGGAAGGGACCTACACGACCACCTTCACGGTCACCGGCCCCGGCGGATCAGACGTGGAAACCTGTGTGGTGAACGTCGCCCGCGCTCCGGTGAATGCCAGCATCGTCACGCTCACCGCGAACCCGAGCACGTTCACGGCCTGTGAGCCCACGACGGTGACGTTCAACGCGAACGTGGCCGGCGACGAGCCAATGACCTACGAATGGGACTTCGGTGACGGCAACACTGGTACCGGCCCGAATCCGACCCATACGTACACCGAAGCAGGCAACTACACGGTTACCCTCACCCTCACGGGCGCCACAGGTGTTCCCGCTACGCGGACGACGACCGTCACCGTAGAGGAATGCGTCAACGAGTGCATGAACATCACCGAACTGAACTCGGTGTACTTCCCGCGCAACTCCAGCACGCTGACCACGGAAGGCCGTGCAGCCCTCGGTGAGAACCTCGAAGTTCTGCGCAACTGCCCCGAACTCTGTGTGAGGATCGAAGGCTGGTCCGCTCCGGGCGAGCGCAACGCGCAGCAGCTCTCTGAGGACCGTGCCCGCGCCGTGGCGCAGTTCTACCAGGATAACGGCATCGCAGCCTCCCGCACTGCGGCGATGGGCATGGGCCGTGTCCAGGGCCAGACGACGAAGAAGGAGGGTGGCGCTCAGAACCAGCGCGCGGATTCGATCCCGCTTCCGTGCGACCAACTGAACCAATAAACACCCATAAACTGCACCGTAAAAAAGGGAGCGGGGCCGCCACAAAGGCGGCCCCGCTCCCTGTTTTACGGTGCAGTTTATGGGTGTTTATTGGT
>DASSAV010000386.1:0-5162 GCA_035699265.1 Rhodothermales bacterium | reverse complement strand
TGTCGCTCATAAAAAACAAGAAGGCTCTCCCGAGGCGGTCGGGAGAGCCTTCTTGTAAGTATCCGATGCTGACGTTTATTCCGAATGCAGCCTAATCATTCGGGATAGAGCATCCGATCAGATTAGCCTCTCAACAGGGAGAGGACCGCTTGCGGCGCGGCATTGGCCTGCGCGAGCGAGGCCGTGCCGGTCTGCTGGAGGATCTGGAGTTTGATCATTTCCATCTGCTCCTTCGCGAAGTCCGCGTCGGCGATACGGCTGCGGGCGGACTCGTAGTTCGTGATCGAGGTCTCCAGGTTCTGCTGCTTGAACGAGAGGCGCGTCTGGATATCACCCAGGTTGCCGAGGCTCGTGGCGATCTTGGTGATCGCCTTGTCGACCGTCTCGATGCTCGCCGAAGCGGAAGCGGCGGAGGCCACGATGAGGGAGGTCGAGGTAACCCCGAGCCCGCCCACCGTCAGGGACCCGATCGTCGCCTTGAAGGTGTCAGCTTTTTCCGCGCCCACCTGGAACTGAAAGCTGGTGGCACCCGAGCTGAAGAGGTTTACCTGGTTGTAGGTAGCACCGTCGAGGATGTCCGTCACCTCGTCGGAGAGGGCGTTGAGCTGATTCTTGATCAGCGTACGCTCCTCGTCGCCGATGCTGTCATTGGCGGCCTGGACGGATTTTTCCTTCATGGTCTGAAGGATGTCCATGATCGTGTTGAGGCCGCCTTCGGCGATGGTCAGCATGCTCTTGGCGTCGCCGACGTTGGCGAGGGCCTGGTTCTGGCCGCGAATTTTCGCCTCCAGCTTTTTCGAGATCGAATACCCGGCGGAGTCGTCCTCGGCGGAGTTGAGGCGGCTGCCCGTAGCCAGGCGAAGCTGGTGAATGCTGAGTTGCCTGTTGACCGACTGCAGCGCCGTCAGTGACTGCATCGCGCCAATGTTGGTGTTAACTCGTGTTAGATCTCCGAATCCCATGTTATTTTTCCTCCGGTTCCGTGTTGTGTCTCGTGAAGACCGTTAGGAGTCGGGGTCGAGCTTTCGCCAGTCTGGTTTGTCTCAACCGCCGTTGTTTTTGCTGAGGGGTGTATCGGATATTCGGGAGATCGACTTAAGTATTTTTTTGGGGGGAGGTTCAGTTTGGCACGGCTCGGGTGGGGGCGGGAGGCAAGTTCTTCCATCTCCCAGTACCAGATTTTCAGTTTTGTTGTGCATCGGGCTTTGCTTCCGCCCTTCGTTCAACCATCTCCCATTACGTCAACCCGATCCTTCGACTTCGCTCAGGGCCGGCGTTGCGAGAGGGGGTCTATCCACGGTGAACGGGTTCCGACGAAGCTGAGTCCTGCGTTCTACACAGATCCCTCTCTGCGATCGGGATGACGAGGGGGGGAGGAACCGGGATGACGAGGGGGGAAGGACCGGGATGATGAGGGGAATTGGGATGGCATCGATCCGGGCCCGGTGGAGGTCGTCATGCTAAATCCGGATGATCAGTGCTCATTTGAACCTTTGGATCCACCACCCCTGTATTTTACTTCGTGAGTCGCTTCGCTCGTCTCCTGCGGTCAGTCGCTTCGCTCGTGTCCTCCTGTTCAGAGGGGAGCTTTTTTCCTTTCCCGAATCATACCAAATCCGAATGAGCTGTTTCGTTTGGGGGTGAGGTTGTGTTCGAGGGTGTGCTTTCCTGGGGAGTGTCCTTTCTTGCTCGCCCAAGAAAGGACCAAAGAAGGGCAATCGAATCAAAACCCGCGAATCCCCTTCCCGACGCGCACATCGACCGAGCGGCGCATGAGGAATGGCGATCATGCGGAGAGTGTCTCGGGCGCCACTCGCTCAACCGCACGGGGATTCCATCCGGCGCTCGGGCCGGGATTCGACAAGAGGCGGAGGGGAGCTTCTTTTGCTTTTACTATTCGTCAAGCGAATAACCGGATTTGCTTTGAAAATGCGGGTGGACGGATACCTCGGCGATGTGTCCCTACCGGTGTGTCTCTACCTGGGCTGGCGGACATCTCGGCGAGATGTCCCTACCTGCCTGCGTTTTCATCGTCCGTGGTGCCGGCTACCGGCATGGATGATCGGTATAGATAGAAGAAGGGCCGGCACCACCTCTTGCACGAGGGGGCCGGCCCTTGTGGTTGGGACGTTTATTCCGTGCTACTGCTGCATGAGCTGCAGGACAGACTGGGGCGCGATGTTCGCCTGTGCTAGGGCGGCGGTGCCGGTCTGTTGGAGGATCTGGAGCTTGATCATTTCCATCTGTTCCTTCGCGAAGTCCGCGTCGGCGATGCGGCTGCGGGCGGCCTCGTAGTTCGTGATCGAGGTCTCGAGGTTCTGCTGCTTGAACGAGAGCCGGTTCTGGTTGTCGCCCAGTTCGCCGAGGCGTGCTGCGATGACCGTGATCGCGTTATCGACGACGCTGATGGTAGCGCCAGCGCTTGCCGCGGAAGAGACGATGAGGCTCGAAGTATTGACCCCGATGGCTCCGACGGTGGTTGCCGGAATGTTGACTACAAACGTGTCGCCCGATTCGGCGTTGACCTGGAACTGCAGCGAAGTGGCATTCGAGCTGTACAGGTTCACCCCGTTGAAGGTCGTATCCTGGAGGAGGTCCGTCACCTCGCTCGAGAGAGCGTCGAGCTGGTTCTTGATGAGATCCCGCTCTTCGGAGCCGATGCTGTCGTTGGCGGCCTGGACGGATTTTTCCTTCATGGTCTGAAGGATGTCCATGATCGTGTTGAGGCTGCCTTCGGCTACCGTCAGCATGCTCTTGGCATCGCCGACGTTGGCGAGGGCCTGGTTCTGGCCGCGCACTTTCGCCTCCAGCTTCTTCGCGATGGAGTACCCGGCGGAGTCGTCTTCCGCCTTATTCAGGCGGCTGCCGGTTGCCAGGCGCAGCTGGTGATCGCCGAGCCTGGAGTTCGTATTCTGCAGGGCATTCATTGCTCTGAGTGCCTGCAGGTTTGTGTTGATTCGTGTTAGATCTCCGAAGCCCATGACGATAGGTGGTTTGGTGGGTAGGCGGCCATGCTATGCGAGCATGTTGCTGACGTAGTGTTCCAGGTGTTCGTGTAGGTTTTTAATATCATCCATAATGGTTCGTGCATCACCGTGCTGCCGCAGGTCGTACCGGGCCATCAAGTCCCAGACGGGGTTGCGCCCGACCGCCTCCCAGTCCAGGGTCGACGTAAAGCCATAGCCCAGGGCTTTCGAGGCCAGGTTTGCGGCACAGGTGGCACGCAGCACGCGGTGTTTTTCCTCTCGACCGTCCAAACTTTCCGGATCGTGGTGGAGACGAATCACATCCGTGAGCAAATCGGGAAAGTTCAACTTGCGTGCCACAAACTCACCTGCCTCGACGTGATCATATCCGAAGAGCAATTGTTCGAGCTGACGGGCGTCCTGGTCGGCCACCTGGAGGTCCAGCGCCCGCATGTGGTAGAATTCAACGGCTTCGCGGGGGTGATTGTAGACGAGGATAATTTTGCCGAAGTCGTGCAACAGACCTGCCGTGAAACTGACGCCGACCCGCACGGAGGCCTTCCGCATCTCGGGGGTGTACTCGCGGGGGGGGCCTTCCAGCAGATGCCGCGTGAGGAAGGCTGTAGCGACCGAGTGCCGGATGAGCTTCTGCACACACTGCGCCCCCGACTCATCCATGCCGACCTTCAGTTTCAGCATATTCATGCCGACGACGATGCCCGTGACGGCCACAGGGCCCAGCATGAGCACGGCTCGCTCCGCACTGCTGATAGAATGGCGAAGTCCGTAGTACGCCGAGTTGACGATGTGCAGGAGGCGGGCGATGACGACCGGGTCTCGCTGTACCATCTCCGTTACCGGCCCGATCTCGATGTGCTCGGGTTTTTCCATGAGGTTCATGGCTTCGACGAGCGTTTGGGGCAGGGGCGGGAAGCGGAGATCAAGGCTCCCCAGCGTGGCGCGAGCGGACACCCTGGCTTTGTAGGCGGCTGTTTTCATGGGTTCGGTGAACGGAACGGATGGAGCCAGAGGTGGGCGTGAGGAGGGCGTAGCATCGCTACGCCCCTACGAAGGCGCATTTTCATTCTCTGCGGCGCCGGGCCATCGGCATGGACGATGGGTATCGATACGTGGGTGGGGGTCAATTCGGGTTAATCTGCCCCTGTCGCTTCTTTGCGTGTGGAATGGAAACCGGCAGGGGGGCGGGGCTGGCCAGACGGCGGGCCTCCTCGATTGCGCCTTCCTTCAGGCAGAGGGCGACGAGGCGGCGCCTGAGCAGCGCACTCCTGGGCATTTCGGTAAAGGCATGGCGGTAGAGCGGGAGGGCGGCCTCCGTCCAGCCCTGCTGCACGAGGGTCTGGAGCAGGGTATCCGTCGACTCTACGGAGCGTTTTTGCATGAGCAGCGTTGCCGCCGCGGCGGCATCGCCGGGCTCGTTCCGATAGAGCGCGAGGCGGAAATAATCCTCCAGCAACGGTTCCGGCATCGTGCTGAGCCCGCCGGGGTAGGCGCCATTCAGCAGCTCCTTTACGCGCTCCCACGCAGCCAGACGCCAGGCCCAGGCTGCCGGAGCGGTTCCCCTGTCGTACGTGGCCAGCGCTTCGTCCCACGTGGCGGCGGTCTTCACGTCGGGCAGCCGCATCAGGTATTCGATCGCTTCGGCGTAGTTACGACGCTGAATCATGAGTTCGAGCAGGATCCGGTGGGCGATCCACTGTTTCGGGTGTTCCTCCAGGGAGCGCTCGGCGAGCCGCTCGGCCGTCGCCGCCCGCCCCATGCGCACCTGGGCAGCGGAAACCCCTGCGAATAGACCTGCTCGGACGCTCTGTTCCAAGTGTGGAACATCCTGCATGGCGAACTGCCCGTATGCGTCGGCACGGGCATACTCCCGTGCGTGGAGGGCGTGCCAGAGCGGTTCGAGGATGAGGTCCAGGTCTTCCTGCGCCTCAAACCGGAGCGGCGGCAGGGTGTAGGAGGCGAGATAGGACTGGTCCGATGTAAAGTCGGTGGGGGGCATGGTGGGGCAATTAGCAATTAGCAATTAGCAATGATTGGTATCTAAACTGGGTGGACGGTGTTGGTTTTGGAGGAGATGCCAACCACCGTGTGAGAGAGGGTGTAGGGGAGAGAGGGAGAGGAGAGTGGGCTTGTTTATTTCTACCGTTATGTGTGTGAATGAACAGATTGGGATGAGGC
>DASSAV010000385.1:0-2857 GCA_035699265.1 Rhodothermales bacterium | reverse complement strand
ACCTTCACGCCGCGCTCACGGGCGATGTCCTGCATGAACTCACCGAAGAGATAGTGGCTATCGTGGGGGCCGGG
The DNA here is from genome assembly GCA_035699265.1 of Rhodothermales bacterium. Lineage (GTDB taxonomy): Bacteria > Bacteroidota > Rhodothermia > Rhodothermales > DASSAV01 > DASSAV01. The sequence continues at coordinate 2,783 of DASSAV010000385.1, read as the reverse complement.
GGAGGCTTCGGGGTGGTACTGCACCGAAAGGCCACAGACTTCCTTCAAGCGCAGGCCTTCTACCGTCCGGTCGTTCAGGTTTACGTGCGTGATGGCGGCCTTGCTGTCGGAGACCGACTCGGGATCGACCGCGAAGCCGTGGTTCTGCGTCGTCACCTCTACTTTGCCCGTCCGCAGGTTCTGCACCGGGTGGTTGGCGCCCCGGTGGCCTACGAACATCTTGTAGACCTCGAAGCCCGAGGCCAGCGACATGAGCTGGTGTCCGAGACAGATGCCGAAGAGCGGGAGTCCCGTCCCCATCGCCTGCCGGACCATCTCAACGGAGCCGGGCATGGCGCGCGGGTCGCCGGGGCCGTTGGAGAAGAAGATGCCGTCCGGGTTCCAGGCCCGCACCTTATCCAGCGGTGTGCCCGCGGGGAAGACACGTACGGCCGCATCGTGCGCCATAAATGAGCGGAGGATGTTCTGCTTGACGCCGAAGTCGTACACCGCCACGCGGGCGCCGTCTCCCATCGCGTAATCGTACGGCTCCTCTGTCGTAACGCGGGAGGCCAGTTCCAGGCCGCTCATGTCCGGCACGCGGCGGGCCTTCTCGACGAGGCTCGCGTCGTCGAGGTCCACTGACGAAACGATGGCGTTCATGACGCCTTTCTCGCGGATGTGGAGCACGAGGCGGCGGGTATCGACGCCCGAGATCCCGACGAGCCCATGACGCCGCATGAGGCTGTCCAGCGACTCATCCGCGAGCAGGTTCGAGTATCTGTTCGAGAACTGGCGGACCACCAGCCCGGCCACCATCGGGCGCACGGCTTCCATGTCTCCGTCTGTGGCGCCGTAGTTGCCGATGTGGGGGTAGGTCATCATCATGATCTGGCCGTAATAGGACGGATCGCTAATGATCTCCTGGTACCCCATCATGCTCGTGTTAAAGCAGAGCTCGCCGGTCGTCTCGCCGCGCTTTCCGACGGCAACCCCGGTAACGACGGTACCGTCGGCGAGTGCGATCTTGGCGAGGTCCGGGGTGGGCTTTACTATCGAAGTCATAAGTTTACCGGGGAAGTCATCATTTACCGGGATCATCGAGTTCGGGATAGTCGGGCATAAAAAAACCCTCCCGGAAACCGGAAAGGTTTAACCACCGGGGTGGCTCGTCGTTGTGTGGAAGCTCCAATCGTGGAGGGACTTCAAAGCGAAATACCTGCTCGTCTAAAAATCTACGGTCTTACCTCCGTGACCGCTCGCTGTTCCAAAATACAGCTTGTTGACGTGTCGAACAACGCCCCGACGGAGCATTTCATCGGGCTTTCAATTGGAGCAGGTAGGGCACCTTTCAAGGCATGGGCCGATTTTCCCGAGGCATGGCAGGAAAGATGGCGTTTTCTCCGACACGGAGGTGCGCCAAATCTCACCGAAGGGCCGGCCTGGCGCCTATACCTTACGGTCGACTGATTCACCTTCCTCAACGTTCGCCCCACAATGAGTGGAATCACCGGCCTGCTATTTTTGGACGGACGTCCCGTTGAGGCGGATACGCTCAGCGGCATGACGGCGGCACTGGCCCACCGCGGTCCGGATGGTTCGGGCAGATGGGTGCAAGGAAGTGCCGGACTGGGCCATCACATGTTGTGGAGCACACCCGAATCCCTCACCGAGAAACTGCCTTACGAGCACGCCGCCTCGGGACTGGTGGTCACGTCCGACGCGCGGATCGATAACAGGGACGAACTTCTGGCTCAGCTTGGTCTGGATCGACGACGAGAACGACCGATCGGAGACAGCGAAATCATAGCGGCCGCATACGAGCGCTGGGGGGAGGACTGCCCGGATCGGCTGATAGGCGATTTTGCGTTCGCCATCTGGGATGCGCGCAGGCAGGGGTTCTTCTGCGCCCGGGATTGTTTCGGCGTCAAGCCCATTTACTACTACCACCATCGAGGCCATCTATTCGCGTTTGCATCTGAGATAAAGGCCCTGCTTCGCTTGAATGAGGTACCGCGCCGTCTGAATGAAGCCAGGGTTGCGGATTACCTCGCCTCCGTATCGGATGACAAGGCCGCCACCTTCTATGCCGGAATCCTGCGGATTCCGCCTGCCCATTGCCTGTGGGTCGACTCAGAGGGCCTGCGGATCCGGGAGTACTGGCGGCTGGACCCTTCGCGCGAACTCCGCCTCGGCTCGGATGAAGCATACGCGGAGACATTCCGAGAGGTGTTCACGGAGGCGGTGCGATGCCGCGTCCGAAGTGCGTTTCCCGTAGGATCGACGGTCAGCGGAGGCCTGGACTCGTCGTCTATCGCCTGCGTGGCATCAGGGATGCTCAATGCCCCGGAAACGCCTCCCTTCCACACCTTTTCCTTTGTGTTCGACGCGGTGCCGGAGTCAGACGAGCGGGCGTACATCGAGGCCGCCCTCTCCGTACTGAGCGCCGAGAAGCACTACGTGCATCCTGACCGCTTCGGCGTCTTCGGGGACGTCGAACGTACGCTCTGGCATCTCGACCAGCCGCCGTTCATCCGCAACCTGTACCTCTGGAAGGCGCTTTACGAGGATGCACGCAAGGCGGGCGTGCGCGTCCTTCTGGACGGCGAGGACGGTGATACAGTGATCTCGCGGGGAGACGCAACCCTCTACCACATAGCGATGGAAGGGCGGTGGGAGGAGTTTGAGCGCATCATCCGCTCTCCCCAGATGCAGCACTACGCGAATTATTCAGTGGACCCTTTTTACTGGCTATATAAGTATGGATTCCCTGCCTTACAAGATCAGCTTCGGGGGCGCGCGTT
>DASSAV010000384.1:0-11223 GCA_035699265.1 Rhodothermales bacterium | reverse complement strand
GGCGGGGGCCGAAACCCGCTCCGAGCACCCCATCGGAGAGGCCATCGTGGCGGCGGCGCGCGAGCGGGGCATCGTGCCGGGCACGGTGGAGCGGTTCGCCTCGCGCACAGGGCTGGGCATAGAGGCCCGCGTGAACGGGCGTGACGTGGTGATCGGGAACGCGGCGTTCCTGGCGGAGCATGGGATTCCGCAGACCGGCTGGAACGGGACAGAAGGCGACCCCGCCCTCGCCTCCCAAACGCTGGTGTGGGCGGCGGTGGATGGCACCCCTGCCGGTGTACTGGGCATTGCAGATACCGTGCGCCCGACCTCGCGCGCGGCCATTCAGACCCTGCACGACCTCGGCCTGCGCGTTGCCATGATCACCGGGGACACCGAAGCCGCCGCCGAGGCCATAGCTGCCGAAGTTGGGATCGACGACGTGCGGGCGGGTGTGCGCCCGGAAGGCAAGGCGCAAGCCATTCGGGCGTTTCAGGCGCAGGGGCACGTCGTCGCGATGGTGGGGGACGGGATCAACGACGCTCCGGCGCTGGCCCAGGCGGACGCCGGCATCGCGATCGGCACCGGGACGGACGTAGCGGTCGAGACGAGCGACGTGACCCTCATGCGAGACGATCTGACGGCTGTGGCCGCTGCGTTCCGTATATCCGGGCGCACGATGCAGACGATCAAGCAAAACCTGTTCTTCGCGTTCGTCTACAACGTGATCGGTATTCCGGTGGCGGCGGGGTTGTTGTACCCTTTCTTCGGGATATTGCTGAGTCCGATGATCGCCTCGGCGGCGATGGCGCTTTCGAGCGTGTCGGTGATCACGAACAGCCTCCGGCTACACTCTTCCCGCATCGGAGCCCGCTGATGGCGGAGAACAGGTATAATGCCTCCCAAAAGATGGTTGAACCGTCCGCAACCGGGGCTCGGCGGTCGAACCAAAGGAGAGAAGGAGCATATACGACCGGCGTGCCACAGCGTTTGTGGCCGGAAACCATTGGTCGTGGACGATGCACTGGATCCGTGTTGCTCGCCTTTTCGTTCTCCCGCTCGCGGTGGCTTTCCTGGCGCTGTATGCTGGCGGGTGCGATGCCTCCCACGATCCGGAAGTTTCCATCATCGACCTGAAGGTCGGCGACGGTGACCGTGCCGAGCCCGGGATGGAGCTCTGGGTGTATTACACCGGCTGGCTCTGGCACGTGAACGGAACCCCGTTCGACTCGTTGCAACCCCCCAGCCCACCGACGAAGTTCACGCTTGGCGACGGGAGGTATATCAAGGGCTGGAACATGGGCATCCAGGGCATGCAAGTTGGAGGCAGTCGCCTCATCACGATCCCCCCTGAGCTGGGCTACGGCAATACCGTCATCCGCGACCAGCAGGACACCACCATCGTCCTGATTCCGGCCAACACCACGCTCGTCTTTGAAGTGGAACTGGTGGACGCGGTCGCGCCCGAACAATAGCAGCTTCGGAACGTAGCGGATCGGATCCCTGCAGCCCGGTAGCGGTTTGCATCGGAAAACCCCCGCGACAGACAGAAGCACCATGCACAGCCACGACCAGGAGGACGGGCACGACCATCGAGGCAGGTACAGCCACAGCCATGCCCATGCCCATGCGCACGGGCTGGAAGGCGGCGGCGCGCGGCTGCTGGCCTCGATCGTCCTGAACCTGCTCATCACGATTGCGGAGGTCGTCGGCGGTCTCCTCTCCGGCAGCCTGGCCCTCCTCTCTGATGCGCTCCATAACTTCAGCGATACCACGTCGCTGGGCGTCAGCTACGTGGCCCGCCGCATCGCGCGGCGGCGCCCCACGCAACAGATGACCTTCGGCTACCGTCGGGCGGAGATCATCGGCGCGTTCATCAATCTCGTCACGCTCGTCATCATCGCCCTGTACCTCATCAAGGAGGGCGTCACACGGCTCCTGAACCCGGAACCGGTGAATGGAACCGTCATGCTGGCCGTGGCCGTCATCGGGCTCCTTGCAAATCTGGCGACGGCATTCCTCCTCTTCCGATATAGCAAGGGCAGCCTGAACATCAGGAGCGCGTTCCTGCACATCGTCGGCGACGCGGTCTCATCCGTTGGAGTCGTCCTCGGGTCCGTGTTGATCACTTATTTCGACGTCTACGTGCTCGACCCGATCCTGACGATTGCCATCTCCGTATACATCCTGTATCACAGCTACGAGATGCTGCGGCAGACCATCGACATTCTGATGGAAAGCACGCCGCCTGGATTCGATCTGCGCCAGCTCGTCGCCGACGTGGAGGAGATCGGCCCCGTGCAAAACGTGCATCACGTCCACGTCTGGCAACTGGATGAGGAACACCTGGCCCTGGAAGCCCACGTCGTAGTCGAGGATGAGCAGGCCGGGCGGATGGAGGAGATCAAGCGCGTCATCAAGGATCTCCTCCTGGCGCAGTACGGCATCGCGCACAGCACGCTCGAATTCGAGTTCGACCCCTGTGGCGGCGCCCGCGAGGAAGTGTGCTACACGCGGATGGCGGAACAGCACGCGCACCACCCGTAATACCAAATCCGGTAGATCAGTGCTCATTTGAACCTTTGAATCCACCACCCCTGTACCCCCTTCCCTCGAAAACTCGGGACAGGCTCTGTCCAGGAGGGGAGCTTCTTTCATCCTGCTATTCTACAAGGAATTAGGCGGATTTGGTATAAAGCGGCAGCCCGGTTCAGGGTTGAAGAAACACGATGGTAGCGCCCCAACTGCCCGCGTCCGCTCCGGCAAGCGTATAGGACTCGACTTCAGGGAGGCGATCCAGAACGGCGTGGACCGTACGGCGGAGAACACCCGTGCCCTTGCCGTGGATGATCCGAACGCGCAGGAGGCCCTTCTCGCGGCAGGCGTGCAGATACTCGGGGACGAGGTCCTTCACATCGCGGGGATCGAAGGCGTGCAAGTCCAGAATGCCGTCGATGGGATACTCGACCGGTTCCATCAGGAAGGAGGTGCCCCGGGCTTCTCGAAAATCATGAAATGCTGCTGCGGCAGAATACTCTTCGTCTGTTGCCATACCAGCCCGACGGCCTCCATCTCCTTGATGGCCTGCATTTCCGTCATCTTGTGGAGCGGCTTAATGGGAATCGTCGGGTCTTCTCCCCGGTATTCGACGAGAACGAGACGCCCGCCAGGCGTGAGCGCCCGCACGACGTGCAACATCATCTCGTACGGATTCGAAAACTCGTGGTAAGAATCTACGATCAGGGCTACGTCGACCGAGTCGTCCGGCAGGTTCGGATCGGTCGGCGTGCCGAGGATCGGCCGCACGTTTGTATTTCCATGCTCCCGAATCCGCCGCCGGATGATCTGGAGCATTTGGGGATCGATGTCCTCCGCAAGCACCAGCCCTTCGGGCACCTTCGGGCTCAGGCGGAACGTAAAGTAGCCCGTGCCCGCGCCGATGTCGGCGACGACGTCGGATGAGTCCAGGTCGAGGGCTCGTACCAGACGATTCGGGAGCTCATCCACTGCGCGTGAGGGCCGCTCCATCCAATCTGCTCTGACGTGCCCCATGACGTGGGCGATTTCACGCCCCATGTAAAACTTGCCCGTACCGTCCGAGTCGTTTCCGGGCCGGTACTGGTAAACCGAATTGGAATCCGCTACGGGTCCCTGGCGAGGTGCGTCCGAACAGGCACCGGCCATGAGCAGGACCAGAAGCAGCAGTACCACTTGAGGTGCCTGCAGCTCCCTGCGTGCTACCGTCGTTCGGGGAGTCGTATCCGATGCCGCCATGCTGCCGCCTGTGAACCGAGTAGGTGCGGGAGGCCACGCCTCTCCGCCTGGATGCGCTCCTCAAAATAACGCAAATGACGCGCTTTGCTACCGCCCACCCGGAATTGCCGCATTTACGCCGCCGAATGAACGCGCGGGAATAAACGGGACAGGATAACAGGCCGCCTTCTCTAGCGCCTCACCGCAGACGCAGCGTCCTGCCGCAGCACCGTGGGGAGCGCTAGTTCAATCGGGTATCCTGACCGTACTCGAACCAGATGAGCATGGCTTCCACCGTGATGCCGAAAGGGAAACCGGCCCGCTCGTACTCATCCAGCGTGTTCCGATAGAACTCCGTGATGATACGACGAAGGTGCGGCGTGGCGACCCGTCGGGCGCGACTGTCGTTTTGCTCCGGCTTCTGCTGATGCATCGGCGAACTGACTGAAGTGATGGATACGGCTTCTCCGCTAGTATCGGCGGACGGCCCCTCTCCTATATCGACATTTAGCAAAAAGCCGGATCATCCGACGCCACAAACTTTTCAGTGGCCATCCGTCAATCATCCAGTCCGTAATACCGTTTCACCGCCTGATAATCGCGCAGGTCCGGAGCGTTCTTCCCTGTCGGAATCGCATCGAAGATCACAGCCTTCATGCGGACGCTCCCTGGAAGGCTGAGCACATCGGGATCGGCGGAGGTTTCATAGAAGACCTCAACCAGGTGCGTGTCGAACGCATACCCGAGCGTCACCGTGTAGTCCACCAGCGGCTCCGTGGCCGACTCGACGCCATAGGTGTATGGAAGCGCCGTCCAGGTGTCCTGCTCTTCGAAGTAAACCATCACGGCACCCAGGTCCACAACCCGCTGCGTGATCTCCGGGAAATCTATCTGCTCCGACAGCACGTTGCCGTTCTTCACGGCACCGTTGACGTCGAATGTAAACGGAACGCTGAGTACGCCCGCGCGGTCGTAGCGATTGCCCGCTCCGTCGCAACCAACGAGGGCGACGGCAAATAGGACGACAGACAGGGATGGTAATAGCTGCTTCATGGTTCTGCCTCAATCGTTCTGATTGGATTTTGCACAGGATGCTCCGGGAACGGGTATCGTCTCCCATGCCACTTCCGAAAGAAGCGCTGCAAACCCTACGCCCGATAGACACCGCCTGCGGCCCACGGTTCGCCCATCGAAATGAACGTGACGAGAACGTCGACCGCCCCCCATGCCCTGACATTCGGCCCTATGTACCTGTATTACGGGATGTTACAGCTCTTCCGACTCCGTAACAGGACACATTACGTGTCGGATTTCCGGTGCGAAGACCCGTAATCTCGCTTCACTTGTAGCGGGTCAAAGGGTCTGAACCAGCGGACCTGTACCGTAGCCGAAAGTAGACACTCGGCCGCGCGGCGGACGTGCAGATACCAAACAAAAAGGCAGGAGCCGGAAGCTCCTGCCTTTTTGTGTATCCTTATCGTCGAACCGGCTCGCCAGGGATGAGCCCGGTTTATCTACTGTAGCGGGAACCGCGGTCGCCCCGGTCGTAACCACCCTGGCCTTCCCGCCGCCCGAAATCTCCACCTCCACCGCCACGGCGCTCGAAGCCTCCCTCGCGCCGCTGGCCGCCGCCACGCTTATCGCGGGCCTCGTTCACCTGGAGATTTCGACCGCCGAACTCGGTACCGTCGAGGGCGCGGATGGCAGCCTCAGCCGCATCGGTGTCCATTTCGACGAATCCAAATCCGCGTGGCCGGCCCGTTTCCCGGTCACTGATGAGATTAACGGAATGGACCGTCCCGTATTGCGTGAAGAGCTGCCGCACTTCTTCCTCGGTTGCGCGAAACGGCAAATTGCCTACGAAAATGTTCTTCATGTCTGCAAGCTTTGTCTTTTGAGCACAGCACCCTGGCCCGGAGCTGACGCAAGGATATGTAAGGAGCCTCGTCTTACGGTAAAGCATCAGCCCGGACCACCGGAACTGTTCTTCCACGTAGGCACGTTAACGATCTTTAAAATACGTTCACAATTCAAAAAATCCACACAAAGGCCGCCTGTCTCTATTTTTTCTCTCGGACGGATGCCTGAAGTGAACAGATCGGCGCGCGTCGAGGAGACTTTAACGCGGCGATAGCCGCGCCTCCGAGGCCGTCTCCACGGCCATAACGTCGACCAGGCCACCCTCACAGGCGGCTGTATATAATTCTGCCCCGCCGTGCAGGGGCGTTGACTCGCCAGCCTCGACCCCGTATACTCAAAATGCATGAAGTTGGAGGGACTCCGTCCCTACCAGGCTATCCATTGACATGGCGCGCAGGCCCCGCCGCTGAAAACGGCCAGCCCACCCTCACCCTTAGCCACACGACCATGCGAACCAAGGCGACGCTCCTATGCGTCCTGCTGATCCCACTCTGTTACACGCCCGCGCGCGCCCAGAGCGAAGATCTCCAGGTGAACGACCTGTATACCCTTTTCGACCAGATCTTCGGCACCATTCTCGGGCCGGACTTCATAAAGGGGCCGGGGCCGCACGGCCAGCATTTCATTCCGGCCGCCGAACATGCCAACCAGCAGCTTACACCCGCTCTAAACAGCCTGATCACGAGTAACATCGCTTCGTTCCCGCTGAGCTCGACCGTCCCCGGCGTGACATTCGACTTCAGCGGTGGACGGCCTGTTCGGGTGGTCGAGAGCATGGGGCCCATCTTTTCGGAAACGGCGGCCACCCTGGGCCAGCGCAAGCTGACGGTAGGCTTTAATGCCACTTACCTCGGCCTAGATCAATTCCGCGGAATGCGGCTCGATCAGATGGAGTTCACGTTCCCGCACCAGGACGTCGATACCAGCGGCGGGCTCGGCAACGTATCGTCCGAAACCGACCTCATCCACGTCAGCCCCGACCTGCACGCGAGCGCCACGATTTTCGCATTCTATGCGACCTATGGCGTCGCACCGAATTTCGACGTCGGCATCGCCGTTCCCTTCGTCTCTGCAAACCTGAGTGGCAACGTCCTCGCGACCATCGACAGTTATACCCTTGCGGGCATTGGCCTCGCCCTCCACAGCTTTGGAGGGGACCCTAGAAACCCCGTCCTGAGCCGAACGATTGCCTACGACGAGAGCGCGAAGGGCATCGGCGACATCGCATTGCGCTTCAAGTTTCGGTTTGCGAAGCTGCCCAACGCCGGGCTGGCCACGCTCGTGGACGTCCGGATACCGACCGGAGACGAGAAGAACTTTCTGGGCACCGGCAGCACGAACGTACGTGCCCTGCTGATCGGGTCTCGCAGCCTGGGCAGCTTTACACCACACCTGAACGTGGGATATCACTATCGGGGCGCCAAACTGGACAGCGACCAGATGGAGTTCGCCCTGGGCTTCGATCAGAAGCTGGGCCCGAAGGTGACCTTTGCCATGGACGCCCTCGGCGCCATAGATGTCAACGCCAGCGAAGCCGTCGCGCTCGGATCCGACGCTCCCATCTCGATCACGTTTGAACAGCCGGGCGAGGATGGGTACAAAGCGGTCAGAACGTTCAGAGCGAGCAATATCCCGAACTGGAAGCACGACAACACCATCCATCTCGCCGCTGGGGCGCGGTGGGCTCCCACCGACCAATTTCAACTCCTCGGGAACGTGCTCGTGCCGATGACACAGGGCGGCCTTAATTCCACGGTCATACCCACCCTGGGCTTTTCCATCGTCTTCTGATACCAGTTCTACAAAACTCTTGTGCAAGCCTGAACATCTGTCGGTGTGTCACCCTGAGTCCTTCGACTGCGCTCAGGACAGGCTCCGCGAAGGATCTCTCGTCGTGTAGGGCCGAATCAGGAGAGATTCTTCACTGCGTTCAGAATGACATGGTGCTGTTATTCAAAATGGCAGGCCAGAGAGTATGCACTGCTATTTCGGAGAACTGGTATGACCTTCCGCCGCATGGTGCCCGCCCTCAGTTTGCGGCCCTGACGCTCACAACCTTCCAGGCGCTGTCCGAGCGCTCCAGCGTCCAGTGTAGCGGGGCTTTCAACACACTCGCCTCGTTCTTGTTATTCGTATAGGTGAGTGTGAGCTGCATGGTAAAGCTCGCGCGGCTGCCGTCTGCCTCAATGGCGTCATTCTTTGCCACAGCCTTGACGTTCGAGGCATATTTGAAGAACTCACCCCATGAATCGAAGAACGCCGAGATGGACCGGAGATCGGCCAGGTTCTCCTGCTCGAAGTCGTCCCGGACCCTCCCGGTGATGCCTCGGACGAACTCATCGGCCGGGGGGGCCGTCGGGGCGGCAGGAGGGGATTGTTTGTAAAGTTCAAGGGCCTGTTTGTACAGGCGAGACGCATCTTCGTACGACGCCGAAGCATACGACTGGTCGGCCCGCTGCTCTATCTGCTGCGCCTCCTCGAATCCACCCCCCTGCGTGCCCGCCGGTAACGTCGCCTTCGCCTTCCGGACGTCGTCTCGTGCCTGCTCGGCATCCTGTCGCTGTGCCGTACGTTGCGCGCTGGCCGCACTGGCCGCTGCCTTAGCAATATCAGTGTAGGCCTGTTGCGCGTCCCCGTAAAGCTTCGCAGCCTGCGGGTATCGCCCGGCTGCGAACTGCTCGCCTGCGGAGGAATAGAGGGACTCCGCCTGGCGAAACGCGGCGGCGCGTTCCGGATCGTCTCGCATGGCGGCGACGTTCTGCCGTGCTTCCACCGCATCCGTCCGTGCCTGTTGCGCCGCCTGGCTCTGCGACGCCATCGTATCGGACCTGTCCCTGACCGATCGAAACTTCTGGCCCGCGTTTCCGAAGGCGCGGATGGCCTCAGCGTAGCGACCCGCATTCAACTGACGTTGGGCGTCGTTGCCGATCCGATCCGCTTCCGCGATATCTGACTTGAACCGGGGGTCATTCCGCAGCGATTCGATACGGCCTTTTTCCCGCAGCATCGTCTGGCGCTCCTTCGATGCCTGTTGTTTCAGGGCATCGGTATCGTTCCCGGCGAGCGCCAGTGAGGCTTCGCGGACCGCGTCCCGGTACAGCTTTCCCGCACCGGAGAAAGCCTCGGTCGCTTCCTTTAGTCCGGCCGCGTCTCCACGTTCGAGCGCCCGCCGGGCGGCTTCCTCCATGTTGAGCGCTTGTCCGTACGCGGCGCTTGCGTGCGTCCGGGCAGAGAGCGAATCCGCTCGCGCCTTGTCTACCAACATGCTGTCACGTTCGGCCAGCGCCGCCTGCTTCGCCGCTACGAGCATTCCGTCCGGGGAGCCTGCGCCCTCCTGCGTCACCGGGGAAACGACGCTGCTTTCCGCCCCTGCGGGAGCAGTAGGCGCGGTGGTTGCCAGGTAGCTCACGAGTGCCAGCACGAGCACGAGCGTCGCCGCACCGAACAAATAGAGCGGGCGTACCCGGTGCCCGGCTGCCATGCGGCCGATCCGGGAGGCGGAAGTCGCGCCACCTTCCACGAGGACCGAATCGGCGGCGGTGCGACGCAACGAATCCGTGCGCAGGCCGCCCGTCGCGCCGGAATGCGTCGCATATTGCTGTTTTGCCAGAACCTTGCTCAGGCCCGCGACGACGACGTCGAAATCCTGATACCGTTTATCTGCATCCTTTTCCAGGCACCCTGAAACGATCTCCTGGAGGTCGCGCGACAGGTCGCTTTCCGCCAGGTGGATGGGCTCGGGCGTCTCGTGGAGAATCTTGTAGATGATCGTCGTCAAGTGCTCGCCGGCGAACGGATTCGATCCAGTGAGCAATTCATACAGGACGACGCCGAAAGAAAAGATGTCCGTCCGGTGATCGACCTTGTGCCCCTTGATCTGCTCGGGAGACATGAAACGCGGCGTGCCGAGGCTCGCGCGCGTCAGCGTCCGCGAATCCGTACCCAGCCGGGCGATACCGAAGTCGAGAACCTTGACGTGATTCCGTTCCAGAACTTGAACGTTCTCGGGCTTGACGTCTCGGTGGATGACCTCGTGCTTGTGCGCATAGCCGAGCCCTTCCGCCAGTTGAATCGCAATCGACAGCCTGTCCTCGAGCTTCGGCTGCGGCGTGCCGCTGATGATTTTGCGCAGGCTCGCCCCGCCGAGCAGTTCCATGACGATGAACGGCATGCCGTCGTCATCCCCGACGTCGTGAACGACGACGATGTTGGGATGCGTCAGCCGTCCCGCCGCGCTCGCTTCTCGGAAGAAGCGCTCTCGTATCTCGGGAATGTGGAGGACGCGCTCGTGGATCAGCTTGATCGCCACGTCGCGCCCGATCACTTCATCGCGCGCGCGGTAGACCGAGCCCATGCCTCCCTGGCCGATCTCTTCCAGAAGCGAATATTTTCCGAGTTGCCTCAAGGCCATTCCTCGTTGGAATAAGAACCTCTTCGTCTCAATGCGGGACTTCCTGCATGATTAAGACGCACGCCCCAATATTACAAGGGCGAGAAGAACATATCTGTCGGGATCATGCAGACCAAAGAGCAGATGCCCGGAACGGCGCAATGCAGGAAATGCCCGGCTCGGGCTTTCGACGTGCTTCGTAGTACCGGGAAGGGGGCTCGAACCCCTACGACCCTTACGGGTCAACGGATTTTAAGTCCGTTGCGTCTACCTATTCCGCCATCCCGGCATTGTTTTTCCCTGTAATATACGACCCGAGACCGCGACAGCTTCCGCCCTTCGCAGGTATCATTGATACCGCTCCAGTGTAAACTTCTCACCGAGATACCGCTTGCGCACTTCCGGATCGGAGGCCAGGGCTTCAGCCGTACCCTGCTGTAAAATATGACCTTCGTACAGCAGATATGCACGATCTGTAATGGCGAGGGTCTCGTGGACGTTGTGATCCGTGATAAGCACGCCGATGCCGCGCCGCTTCAACCCGGCCACGATCCCCTGGATGTCTTCGACCGCTATCGGGTCGACGCCTGCAAAGGGCTCGTCCAGCAAGAAGAACTTGGGACGGGTGGCGAGGGCGCGCGCGATCTCGGTGCGCCGGCGCTCGCCGCCCGAGAGCATGTACCCCTTCGACTTGCGCACCGTCTGCAGCCCGAACTCCTCGATGAGCGCTTCGACGCGCTCGTAGCGTTCGTCTCGACCGATCCGCTGGAATTGAAGGACGGCGTGCAGGTTGTTCTCGACCGTAAGGTGCTTGAACACCGATTCCTCCTGGGCCAGATAGCCGATGCCTCGACGTGCCCTGCGGTACATCGGCAGCCGTGTGATGTCGTGCGCGCCCATGCGGATGGCTCCGTCCTCCGGACGAACCATGCCGACGATCATGTAGAACGTCGTGGTCTTGCCCGCCCCGTTCGGGCCCAGCAGCCCCACGATTTCCCCCTGCTCCACGTGTAGGCTGACCCCGTCCACGACCGGGCGCTTCTTGTAGCGCTTCCTCAAGCCGACAGCCTCCAGCCGAAGCGGTGCTTCGCCGTCGCCACCGGCCGGAATATGTCCGTTTTCGTGCAACATGATCGTGGGATACGGATGCCTGAAACGCGCGCCCGTGTCTTATGTTACGC
>DASSAV010000383.1:0-16463 GCA_035699265.1 Rhodothermales bacterium | reverse complement strand
CACGTGCGTGTGGCATGTTTGAACATCATGACGGGGATAGGTATGCCCAGGAGCGTGCGCATCATGCCCGCAGCATAAATATGCTTAACGGATAAGGGGAAATCCATACTTCCCGATCCTTTATGCACCAACGCCTTAACGCCTCTATCGTATGGTGAGTGTATGCGGGTTGGGTGTGGAGGGGCGTAGCTGGGCGGCGGGTGTGCGGGTTTTCAGGCGTCGATGGGTTGGGGGGGTTCGGTCAGTTCTTCGCCGGGGTTGACGAAGCGGTCTTCTTCCCAGTGGTACTGGCGGTCGTGGAGCTCGCGGTAGCGGCCTTCGAGGGCCATCAGTTCGAGGTGGGTGCCGCGTTCGATGATGCGGCCTTCTTCCAGCACCAGGATCTGGTCCGCGCTGCGGATGGTCGAGAGTCGGTGGGCGATGACGAAGGTGGTGCGGCCGCGGCGAAGGCGGCGGAGGCCCTCCTGGATCATGGCTTCGCTCTCGCTGTCGAGGCTAGAGGTGGCCTCGTCGAGGATCAGGATGCGGGGATCGGCGAGGAGGGCGCGGGCGATGGCGATACGCTGGCGCTGCCCTCCTGAAAGCTTGACGCCGCGCTCCCCGACGACGGTGTCGTAGCCCTCCTCGAACTCTTCCACGAACGGCTCGCAGTAGGCGATCCGCCCTACCCGCTCAATGTCCGCCCGTGAGGCATCGGGGCGAGCGAAGGCTATGTTGTCGGCGATGGTGCCGTCGAAGAGGAAATTGTCCTGCAAGACGACGCCGAGCTGGGTGCGGTAGTCGCCCATGCGGACACCGGCCAGGTCGTGTCCATCTACCAGGACGCGGCCGCTATCGGGCTGGTTGAAGGCCATGACCAGGCTTACGAGGGTGCTCTTGCCGGAGCCGCTGGAACCGACGAGCGCCGTCGTGCTCCCAGCGAGCGCTTCAAGGCTGACGTTCCTCAGGACCGGGACACCCGGCTTATAGGAGAAGGTCACGTCCTCGAATGAGACGTCACCTTCTACTTCGCCGAGCGTCTTCTTGGAAGCGTCTTCCGCATCCTCAGTCGTCATGTCGAGCACTTCGCGGATGCGGTCGAGCCCGGCGAAGGCCTCGCTTAGCTGGGTGCTGATGGAGGCGACCTGGATGACGGGCGCGGCGAGCAGGCCAGTGAAGAAGATGTACATCATCAGGTCGCCGAGGGTCATGGTCCCGCCGATGATGGCGTTGCCGCCGATGACGATCATGAGGACGCCGGTAGCGCCGACGATCACGGTAGAGAAGGAGCTGACGAGCGAGATCCCGGTGATGGAGCGGGCGACATTTTCGAAGAGGCGCAGCACGCCGTCCGCGAAGATGCGCTGTTCGCGGGGCTCGGTGCCGTACGCCTTGACGACGCGAATACCGCCGAGGGTTTCGTTCAGCCGTCCGGTGACATCGGCGTTGATCTTACCGCGTTCACGGAAGATGGGCCGGAGTTTCTTGAACGCGATGGTCATGGCACCGCCGAACGTCCCGAGGAGGAGGATGGTAGCGGCGGTAAGTTGCCAGTTCAGATATATCAACACGCCGAGGGCGAGGATGCCCGTGACGATCCCGCCCGTCAGCTTGATGATCCCGGTGCCGACGAGGTTACGGATCCCTTCCGCGTCGGTCATGATGCGGGAGATGAGCTCGCCCGACTTGGTGGCGTCGAAGTAGCCGACGGGTAGGCGGGTCACCTGCGCCTGGACGCGCCGGCGCATGTCCATGATGGCGCGCTGCGCGGTGATGGAGATCACCTGCGACAGGGAGTAGGAGGTGACGGCCTGTACCAGGGTGGCGGCTCCAACGGCCAGGGCAAGCGGCATGAGGAGGCCCGTCCTGCCCTTTCCGATCACGTCGTCGATGAGGTACTTGGAGCTGGCGGGGAGGACGAGGCCGGCGGCGCTGCTGATGAGCATGAGCACCATGCCGAAGGCCAGCGTCTTGCGATGGACCCAGACCAGGTCTCGCGCTTCCCGCCTGACGACGGCGAGGGTGACTTTTTTCTTTTCGTTTTTATCCAAGACGATTCTATTTGGACGGGGCGGTGCAGGATGCCCCAAAGGGGTGAGAATGCGAGCACAGGAGCAACAGGCCGGTAGCGCGGATCAGGCCATCTGTTGCCCGACGTCTTGCATGCAGCGGGCGGAGCGCCTGGCGAGTTCCAGGTTCAGGTCGGCTACGGTGACGGCGGCCAGTCTCTGTTTGAGCGCTTCTTCGGCCTCGCCGAACACCTCGCGCAGAAAGCCTTCTATGTGGGCGCCGACCATACACGACTGGCTGGGCGGGTTGGGGTGCAGCGCGATGAGTTCACAGTCCTGATCGACCGCTTCGTATACGTGGCGGAGCGTGATTGTTTCGGGTTTTCGGGCGAGGCGGACACCGCCGCCGACGCCACGCCTGGTTTCGACGAGGTTCGCTTCCCGGAGGTCGCCCAGTATGCGGCGTACGACGACGGGGTTGGTGTTGATGCTGTCGGCCATCTGCTCGGACGTGGCAGGTTCTCCCCGTTGCGTCTGATGGTAGGAGATGAGGCCGAGCATGTGGACGGCGAGTGTAAAGCGGCTGTTCACGGGTCTTTCTATTTGTTACAGCGCGTGTTACATAAGTGGCAATTGCTGGTTCCGTTCGGGAGAGAGGGAGTGAGAGAAAGAGAGGAGGAGAGGACGAAAGGAAGAGAGGAAGAGAGGAGGAGAGGACGAAAGGAGGAGATGACGAAAGGAAGAGAGGAGGAGAGGGGGAGAGGATGGGTGGCAATGGGGAGGGGCGCGCTTTTGTGGGCGCGCCCCTTTGGGATTATTCGTCGTTGGTGTGGAATTGCGGGGTCATTCGTCTTCTTCATCCTCGTCGTCCTCGGCACTTCCGTACTCGTCGATGATCATGTCACGGGGCCTGTCTTTGCCGAAGTCGGGCTGGATCCAGGCGGCGCTGGTGACGATGTGCATAGCAGCTTCGATGAGGTCCGGCAGGTGACCCGACTCTGTAAACTGGGTGGGAGCTTCGAACTGGTTGGCGAGAAACTCCTCGGCTGCTTCGGCGAGTCGTTCACTGTACCTGTGACGGGCAACTCTCATGAGTTCGTACTCCGAGTTTAGTGGCGCTCCTGGCGGCCCGTGGAATGGGTTTCGGGGGCTGGTAGCGCACCGCCGGTGCCGGCGGCCTGTGTGTGAACGCCGGGTGAACGGAAAAGATGCGGGGTTCGGGAGACTAGGAGACGAGGAGACGAGGAAAGGAAGAGAGAAGGAGGGGAAGAGTGAAGGAGGGAAAGAGTG
Organism: Rhodothermales bacterium; assembly: GCA_035699265.1. Classification (GTDB taxonomy): domain Bacteria; phylum Bacteroidota; class Rhodothermia; order Rhodothermales; family DASSAV01; genus DASSAV01. Next base: position 13,185 of record DASSAV010000383.1, on the reverse strand, counting down.
AAGGAGGGAAAGGGGGAGTGAGGGAGTGAGGGAGTGAGGGGGCAAGGGAGAGAGGGAGTGATGGGCGGGGCGGGATTGGTGGGCGGGGGGGCGAGGCGGGATTGGTGGGCGGGGGGCGGGGCGGGAGTGATGGGCGGGGTCAGGGGATGTGGAGGATGATTTTGCCGGTGTTCTGGTTGGATTCCATGCGGCGGTGGGCGGTGGGGGCGTCGCTCCAGTCGAAGGTGCTGTCGATGACGGGTCGGAGGATGCCGCGTTCGAAGAGGGGCATGGCGTAGGCGGCGAACTCGCGGGTGAGGCGGCGTTTGTAGTCGTGGCTGCGGGAGCGGAGGGCGCTAGTTATGAACTGGCCGCGCTTGCGAAAGAGGGCGCGGAGATCGAAGTCCTCCACCCTGCTCCCTCCCATGGTGGCGAGGAGGATGATGCGCCCGTCGACGGCCAGAGTCTCGACGTTGGATTTGAGGTAGGGGGCGCCGATGAAGTCGATGATGACGTCGGCACCGTGGCCGTGGGTATGGGCGAGGACGCGCTCTGCGAAGTCTTCCGAGCGGTAATCGACGGCGAGCTCGGCGCCGAGGCGGCGGCAGGCATCCAGCTTGCCGGCCGAGGCGGTGACGTAGGGGTGGGCGCCGGCGGCGCGGGCCAGTTGTATGGCGGCGGTGCCGACGCCGCTGGCGCCGGCGTGAATGAGGACGTGGGACCCTTCTTCTAACTTTCCGTACCAGTACAGCGCTTGATAGGCGGTCAGGAAGACTTCGGGAATGGCGGCCGCGTCCTCGAAGGAGAGGGCGGGCGGGACGGCCATCGCCACATCCTGGGGGACTGCCACGTACTCGGCGTAGCCACCGCCGGGCAGGAGCGCGCAGACCCTATCGCCCGGGCGCCAGCGATCGACCGCGGCGCCTACCGTTTCGACGGCGCCTGCCATTTCGAGGCCGAGGATGGGGCTGGCGCCCTCGGGGGGCGGGTACTTGCCTTCACGCTGGAGTATGTCGGCGCGGTTCAAGGCGGTAGCGTGTACGCGCACGAGGATTTCGCCGGGGGCCGGGGCCGGACGGGGGGCTTCGCCCAGGTAGAGATTGTCTGCGCCGCCAGCCTCCCTTACGAGGACAGCTTTCATGTGCTCCATCTGGCTTGAGCGGGTTGGATTTCGAAGTCGAACCGGCGGATGTCTTCGGGGGTGGCGGAGGGTCCTGTCGCGCGCTCTACGAACGTGACGCGGCCGGTGGCATCGATGAGGAGCACGGTGGAAGAGCGGGTGCCATAGGCGGCGGAGGCAATGAACAGGGGCGACAGCACGCGCTCCCATTCGGCACCGATGCCGGTGTCCGGGAGGCGGTCCTCGGGCGCCTCGGCGCGGTCTGCGAGGATGGCCAGCAGGTCCTCCGGGGCGAGGCGGCCCGTGGAGAGGGCCTGGGCGAGCGCCGCCTTGCCCTGTTCCACCTTGAACCAGGGGGCATCCAGCAGGTGGTTGCTCAGGCCATAGACACCCGGCTCAAGGGTTCTGACGACGCCTTCCCGGTTGGAGAAGAAGCACAACTGGTCCGGCGTGCCGACGAGGAGGTTGAAGCCCTGGTACAGCCTGGCCCGTGCGATCAGGTGTTTGAGGAAGACTTCCGGCGGGTCGATGTCCTTGAGGTAGTCGGCCACGAGCGCTCCACGTGACGGGACGTTTCCGGCTTCTCGGCGGGGCTCCCGGTAGTTGGTCACGGCGGCATACCGGCCGTTCCGTTTCACGCCCATCCAGGTCCCCCCCGCGCGGAGATCGCGCCCGGCGAGGAGGTCGGGCTCATCCGACCAGAAGTCGGCAGGGGTGGTGGGCCTATCGTAGAACTCATCGCGGTTCGCCAGGAGGACGAGGTCGTATTCCGGATGGGTTTTGTAGGCGAGCAGGATGAGGCACATGGGCGTGTAAAGTGTTCACGTGTTCACGTGAGGATTAGGCGGGTTGCCCAGATTGCACGTTGTTTGTCAGTTGTTGGTGATCAGTTGCATCCTGATAGACTGAACGGGGGCGCATGGGAGGCGGATTTCTTGAGCGTAGGGGCATGGACTGCTCGGTGCCGCGGCGGGGTAGTGAATCGGGTAGGATAGGGAGGAAACGGGCCGGTGTCGAGGTTGTGGTTGTAACCTATTCGGAGAGAGTCGGATTAAAACGGGGCGAGTTGGGTGCGGAGGAGGTAGGGCTGTAGGGGAGGGAGGGGGACCGGAAAGCAGAAAGGCGGTGCACGTTGGTACACCGCCTTTCTGGGGTTGCGATTCAGGTGTGGTCAGCCTTCGCCTTTTTTGATGCTGTCGTCCTGGCCGTTGGTGTGGGGCTTGTAGCCGCGTTTGAGTTCGAGGACGTTGTCGATGAGGCCGTAAGCCTTGGCGTCCTCGGCGCTGAGCCAGTAGTCGCGGTCGGCGTCGCGTTCCAGTTGTTCGGTGTTCTTGCCCGAATGGAAGGCGAGGATGCTGTAGAGGCGGTTTTTGAGCCAGAGGATTTCTTTGGCCTGGATCTCGATATCTGACGCCTGGCCCTGTGCTCCACCGAGGGGCTGGTGGAGCATTATGCGGGAGTTGGGCAGGGCGGCGCGGCGGCCGGTGGTTCCAGCGGTGAGCAGCACAGAGCCCATGGATGCGGCGAGGCCGACGCAGATGGTGGCGACCGGGCAGGATACCCACTGCATGGTATCGTACACGGCGAGGCCGGAGTAGATGACACCGCCGGGCGAGTTGATGTACATGTTGATGTCGCGGTCGGGGTCTTCGCTCGCCAGGAAGAGAAGCTGTGCGACCGTGAGGTTGGCGATGGCGTCGTTGATCGGTGTGCCGAGGAGGACGATGCGTTCCTTCAGCAGGCGGCTGAAGATGTCGTACGCCCGCTCGCCACGGGTCGTCTGTTCAACGACCATGGGTACGAGCCCGCCGATGGACTGATCCTGAAAAGGCCCGCTGTAGATGCTGGTGGGCACGTTCAGGCTCTTGCTGAACTTGATAAATTCGTCGACCATATCCCTTCAGGTTGGGGTGAGCTTAAAGCTGGAATGCAGACAGGGGCATTACGGTAGCCTGTCGGCCATAGTTCCTAACCGAGGGCGGGGATCAGGTGATGATTCTGGAAGCTGATGCGGCTTCGGCTGCGTTGCGTTCTTCTATTTCGCGCTCGATCTCCTCGCGGTCTTTATCGACCAGCTCAAAGCGGTTCTGCAGAGCGGCGAACACCTTGTCGCTGAGCAGGCGCTGCTTGATCTGTTCGATGAGGCCGGGCATGGAAGAGTAGAGCTGTTTCAAGACGTCGGGCTCGATGGACTCCCCCTCTTTCTCGCTCGTCTTTTTGAAGTAATTCGACACGTCCTCGTCGGTGACCTCGAGATCGTCGCCGGCGATGACTTTGTCGCGGATGAGCATCCACCGGGCCTGTTTTTCGGCCTCTTCGTGGTTGGCCTGGCGGAAGGCTTCCTCATCGAAGCCCGGCGGCAGCTTGCCTTTGTTCCGGCGCTTCACATCCTCCACGAACGACTCCAGGTAGACGTCGACGACGGACTGGGGGACCGGGATCGGGTGGAGTTCGAGCATTCGCTCGACGACGTTCTCGTTGACGAAGTCCTTTTCATACTGCTCCCACGAGCGTTCCAACTGGGTACGAACGTCCTCGCGCAAGCCCGCTTCGTCGCTGGCCCGATCGTCCGTGATGCGCACGATGAAGTCTTCGTCCAGGTCGGGAAGCTCGCGACGTTTTACCTCGTTGACGGTCACCAGGAAGGGATGTGTGTGGCGGCCGTGCTCGTGTTCATGGCCGGGGATTTCGAGGATTTCCGAGTGGGGTTCGTCGTCGTGGTGATGCTCGCCTTCGTGGCCGATATCGACGTGGACGGCGTCGCCCTCACGATGGTTCTTCAGGAGGGCGTCGCGGAGTTCATCCTTGAGGTTGGTGTCGTCCATGAAGAAGGAGACCCCCTCTTCCCGCTCGCCGATGACGGGGGTTCCGGTGGCCTCGTCGAGTCGCTGGATGTCGACGGAGACATAGTCGTTTGGGCCGATGGCCTCGTCGGTGGGGACCAGATCGGCTTCGCGGCGGCGATGGCGTTCGATCTCTTCGTCTATTTCTTCATCGGTAACCTGGTGGACGAGCCTGGTGATCTTCTCGCCGGAGAGGTCTTTGAGCTCGAAGTCGGGTCGGACGCCGAAGCGAATGACGGCGTGGAGGTCCTTATCGAGGTCGTAGTCCAGGGTGGTGAGCTCAGCGCGGCCGAGGATTTCGTAGCCAGCCTCATCGACGTACTCCTCGTAGGCGCTCTGCACTTTCTGCTCGACGACGCCCAAAGCGATGGCCTTGCCGAACATCTTACGGACCATTTGCAGGGGCACCATGCCGGGGCGGAAGCCTTTGAGCTGGGTCCGTCCGCGCTGCGCGCGGAGGGCTTTATCGATCTCGGGGTTCATCTCCTCGGCCGTGGCGCGGATGTCGAGTTCGTATTCGGCCGGGGAGACCTGATTTATCGTTTTTTCCATCATTCGTGTATATTGGTAGCAGCGGGAGCGCAGCTATGACGCCTGCTCTTCTGACACAGGCCGGCCGCGAATGTGCCGGGCATGCTCTGGATGTATCCGTACCGGCGGCGGGCGGTTCCATGAGGTTCCTGGACGGGTACAGACCGGTTAACGTACAGTAAATGGCAGGGATTGTCCTGCCTGGCGGTGTCTCTCACGGATTTTTCACGGCTTGTGTCTGGTGGTGGTGTTCATGTGTTTGAGTGTTCGAGTGTTCACGTGTTTGGGTTTTACCAAATCCGGCAAGACACAATAGGAATGGCTGTCATGCGAGGAGCTTGCGACGAAGCAATCTCCTGGCAAGGAGCAATACCGGTGGAGATTGCTTCACTGCGTTCGCAATGACAGCTGTGGGTGGGGAGATTGCATCACTGCGTTGCTGCTAATGACATGAGATGCTTAAACGAGTGAGATCCTCAGATTCCGGATCAAGTTTGGGACATGGTTCGGGGTGACAATTCCTTTTGGCTGGTGCTGGGGTGTGGGATGTCTCGACTTCGCTCGACATGACATGGGCAGTGTGGAGGGGGGTATGGGGGACCGGAGAGATTCTTCGCTCCGTTCAGGATAACATGGTGCTGATTCGTAGCAGCGGTGCTGTGCTGTGGGGGCTCTGCTCGTCTGAAAGGGCGCTGGAGCTTTCTTCGTCTCTGTCATCACCGCGCGGACGGGAAACTTGTTTTTTCTGGGGACTCAGGATGGCGTGGGGGGTTCAGGTTGGCAGGGTGCTCCGATTCAGTTCATCGGGGGGTAGTGCTGGTGGCGGGGGTGCTACGGGAAAGCATCTCCGGCACATGAACGTTACATCAGTATTGCACCTATGCTGTTATTATTTATGTATATGTACACCGCGATTGGACGGAGCGCCCGTGAGGTCTCCCGGCTAGACCGGGGTGACAAGGAGGCGGGCCTGCGCCTGTTCCATCGAATCGGTCGCGGCACCCACCAGGAATCTTCCCGTACATGCAAGACGCATTCGACCTTTTCAATCTAGCCCCCGTCGGATACTTCATCCTGGACCGGGCTGGAACGATTGAAGAGGCAAATCTAGCCGGGGCGGAGCTGTTCGAGGTCGAACCGGCGGCCTTGCGAGGGCGGGCTTTCACGTCGCTCATTGCTGAGAAGGACATGCCTCGTTTGCGAGATCATTTGCAGGCCGCGGTGGGGTCCGAGCGGCGGCAGGTACTCGATCTCGAACTGCGTCGTGGGGATGGAACGGTCTTTTCGGGCCGTCTCGAAAGCAGGGCGGTACGGGACGAGTCGGGAGGTTTTCTGCGCTGCCAGTCGGTCCTGATCGACGGGCTCAATGCCAGGGAGCAGCCGGCGGCCGACCGATTTCAGGAGGGGCAGCGGCGCGTACTCGAGATGCTGGCCGAGGGCGCGACGCTGGAGGACGTGCTGGAAACCCTGGTGCACCTCATCGAGGAGCAAGCACCGGGTATGCTCGCCTCCGTACTGGTCATGGACGAGGGAGGCCGGTACCTGAGGGAGGGGGCTGCTCCGAGCCTTCCCGAGGCCTACAACCGCGCCATCGACGGACTCGAGATCGGCGAGGCCGTGGGAAGCTGCGGGACGGCCGCGTACCGGGGCGAGCAGGTGATCGTGACGGATATCCAAACGGACCCTCTCTGGAAGGGTTACCGCGAGTTGGCCGGGGAGCACGGCCTGGCGGCGTGCTGGAGCACGCCCATCCATCTGAGCGATGGTGAGGTGGCGGGCACCTTCGCGATGTATTTTCGCACGCCCCGCACGCCCGGCCCGCGGGAGTTCGACCTCATTGGAACGGCGACACACCTCGCCGGCATCGCCATCGAGCGCAAGCGGGCCGAAGAGAGCGCCATCCGCCTGCACCGGGAAGAGGCCGCGCGCGCCGAGGCCGATGCAGAGCGTGCGCGCCTGGAGGCCATGATCCAGCAGATGCCCGTCGGGGTCATCATTGCGGAGGCGCCCTCTGGGAAGCTCCTCTTAGGGAACGAGCAGGTGAAGGAGATCTGGCGGCAGCCTTTCCTCATAGCGGCCAACGAGAAAGGGTACGACCATTACCGCGCCTTCCATCCGGACGGCCAGCCCTACCGGCCGGAGGATTGGCCCCTGGCCCGAGCGATCACGGGCGGCGAGACCGTATTCGGCGAAGAAATCCGGTTCCAGCGAGGAGACGGCACACAGGGCGTCATGCGCGTCAACGCGGGCCCTATCCGGAACGGTGCGGGCGCCATCGAAGCCGGTGTAGCGGCCTTTGAGGACATCACAGAGCAGAAGCGGGCAGAACTCTTGCTGCTGGAACAGAAGAGGCTGCTGGAGCTCATCGCTACAGGGTGCCCGCTCGACGAATGCCTCTCCGCCCTGTGCGCCACCGTGCCCCGACTCAATCCACACGCGCGGGCCAGCATTCTGCTCGCCGACGACGAGCGACTGACGTTTCCCCGCGCCATCGCGCCGGACCTGCTCCCATCGTTCGGCCAGGGGCTCAAGGACGTTCCCATTAACGACCTGTACATCGGCACGTGCGGCGAGGCGGTGTATAGCAATCAGCCCGTCACCTGCTCGGATATCGCCAACGACGACAGGTGGTCGAAGCCCTGGCGGGACCTGTGTCTCGCAAACGGCATCCTGGCTTGTCATTCTACCCCCATATCGGGCGCAGACGGCCTCCCCGTGGCGTCATTTATGCTCTGTTTCGACGAGCCGAGGGAGCTGAATGAACTGGAGCAGCGCCTGGCCGACTTCGGCATCCACGTCGCGAGCATCGCGATCGAGCGCGACCGGGCGAACAAGGCGCTGCATAGCAGCGAAGATCGTTTCCGGACAACGATGGAGCAATCCCCCTTGAGCATGCAGATATTCGATGCTGAGGGCCGGACGGTAGCGGTAAATCCAGCATGGGAGCGCTTGTGGGACACCCCCAGAGAAGCGCTTGGCGGCTACAACATTTTAGAAGATGAGCAACTAGAGGCCGCCGGATTGATGCCCTATATCCGACGCGCTTTCGCAGGAGAAGTCGTCAGGTTGCCGGAAACATATTATGATCCGGCCAAGATCGGCAAAACAGGGCGAGACCGCTGGATTGACGGATATATCTATCCATTAGGAACAGAGGATGGGGAGACGTTCGAGGTTGCGCTGGTACATCACGACATCACGGAGCGCAAGCGGGCCGAGGAGGAGTCGCGGGAGCTGAACGCCAAGATGGAACAGCAGGCTCGCATCTTTGATACGACGCTCTCGGCGATTACCGACTTCGCCTATATCTTCGATCATGACGGCCGATTCGTCTACGTCAACAAAGCGCTGCTGGATCTATGGGGGCTGGAGCTGGAGCAGGCGGTTGGCAAGAACTTCTTTGATCTCCAATACCCCGATGATTTAGCCGCGAGGCTCCAGCGGCAGATTCAGCAAGTGTTCGACACGAAGCAGGGGCTGACGGATGAAACACCATATACCAGCCCGACCGGGGCAGGCGGATATTACGAGTACATCTTCTCCCCTGTTTTCGGCGCTGACGGCGCAGTCGAAGCCGTTGTCGGATCGACTCGCGACATCACCGAGCGAAATCAGGCCGAGGAGGCCCTGCATGAGAGTGAAGCGCGGCTTGAAGCAGAACTGGCCGACGCGAAGCTCTTGCAGTACGTAAGCGCACAATTGATCTACGAAGACGACGTCGATGCGCTGTACGAGGAGATCCTCGACGCTGTGGTCGGCATCATGCGCTCTGAATATGCGAGCCTGCAGATGCTCTACCCCGAGCGCGGGAACGGAGGCGAGCTTCGCCTGCTGGCGTTCCGCGGGTTCAACCCGCAGGCAGCGGCGTTCTGGGAATGGGTGCGGCCCGAGTCAGCAAGTACCTGCGGCGTGGCCCTGACGACCTGCAAGCGGGTGATCGCGCCGGACGTCGATACGTGCGCGTTCATGGCGGGCACGGAGGATCTGGCGACGTACCTGCAGACCGGTATCCACGCCGTGCAGACTACGCCGTTGATCTCACGCGGCGGGCAGATGCTTGGCGCGATCTCTACACACTGGCGTGAGCCGCACGAGCCGTCCGAACGCGACCTTCGCCTGTTGGATATCCTGGCGCGGCAGGCCGCCGACCTCATCGAGCGCAAGCAGGCGGAGGAGGCGTTGCGGGAGAGCGAGGAGCGATATCGAACGCTCCTCGAATCCATTGATGAGGGCTTCTGTGTCCTCGAAGTGCTCGTTGACGAAGACGGGACCCCAACCGACTACCGCTTCCTGGAAACCAATCCGGCATTCGAAAGACAAACCGGGTTGGAAGACGCCACCGGCAAACTGATGCGGGAGTTCGCTCCGGCGCACGAGCAACACTGGTTCGATATCTATGGCAAAGTCGCCCTAACGGGCGAGCCGGTGCGTTTCGTGAATCGGGCTGAAGCGCTGCACCGCTGGTACGACGTGTATGCAATCCGTGTGGGACTACCCGAGCAGCGAAGGGTCGCCGTGCTGTTCAACGACATCACCGAGAAGAAGCGGGCGGAGGATGCGCTTCGGAAGAGCGAAGAGCGCTTCCGGGCTACGTTCGAGCAGGCGGCCGTAGGCATTTCGCACACGACGCCGGACGGTCACTGGCTGCGCGCAAACCGGAAATTCCAGGAGATTACCGGTTATTCCCTGGAGGATCTGTCGCGGCTCACGTTCCAGGAAATCACGTATTCCGAGGACCGGGAGGAGAGCCGCCGCGTGGTCCGACAACTGCTCGCCGGAGAAGTCCAGACGGCCTACGTGGAGAAGCGGTACATCCGGAAAGACGGGTCCGTAGTATGGGCAAACCTGACGACTACGCTCAAGCGCGACGCGGCGGGAGAGCCGGAGTACTTCATCTCGGTCACAGAGGACATCAGCAGCAGAAAGAAGACGGAGGATGCACTGCGGGAAAGCGAACAGCGTTTGCGCGAGATTTTTGTGCGGGCACCTGCGATTATCGCGACACTTCGCGGCCCGGATCACGTGTACGAGAGCGCCAATCCCCTGTACCTGCAGATCGTCGGCAATCGCGACATCATAGGGAAGCCAATCCGGGAGGCCCTACCCGAACTCGCGGGCCAGGGTATCTACGAACTGCTGGATCGGGTCTACCAGACCGGCGAGCCATTCACCGCCAGTGAGCTACCGGTGATGCTGGACCGGCGCGGAGAGGGCATACCTGAACAGGTGTTTCTCAACTTTGTGTACCAGCCGCTTTCTGAGGCGGACGGCTCTGTGTCCGGCATCTTCGTACATGCGGTGGATGTCACGGAGCAGGTGCGGGCCAGACAGGGGATAAAGAGGCTCAACGATACCCTGGAAATGCAGGTCGAACAGCGCACGGCTGAGCTGAGGCAGACCAACTCTGTCCTGGAGCAGAAGAACCGGGAGTTGCAGGATTTCGCGTACGTGGCCTCGCACGACCTCCAGGAGCCCCTGCGCAAGATCATCACGTTCGCCGACCTGCTCCAAGAGGACAACGCAGACGAGTTGGACGACACGGGTACGTTCTACATCCAGCGCATGCAGGAATCGGCCGGTCGGATGTCCGGGCTCATCCGTGATCTGCTCTCGTTCTCACGCGTGGCGACGCACGGGCAGTCGATCCGGGACGTCGACCTCAACCAGGTTCTCGCCGGCGTCCTTTCGGACCTGGAAGTCAGCATCGCAGAGTCCGGGGCGGAGATCGAGTCCGACCCGCTGCCCACCATCGAGGCGGACCCGGTTCAGATGCACCAGTTGTTTCAGAACCTCATCGGCAATGCGATCAAGTTCCGCCGTGCGGACGTCCCGCCCCTTATCCGTGTAAGCGGGGCGCTGGAAACAGACGATCCGTCATCTGATGGGGCGGCACGCCAGGTTTGCCGCATGCGCGTGGAGGACAACGGTATTGGATTCGAGGAGAAGTACCTGGACCGCATCTTCGCCCCGTTCCAACGACTACACACGAGGCTTTCGTACGAGGGGGCCGGGATCGGGCTGGCGATCTGCCGCCGGATCGTAGAGCGCCACCACGGTACGATCACGGCCCACAGCACCCCCGGCCAGGGTTCTACGTTCGTCGTTACGCTGCCGGCCGAGCAGTTGAAGTTTAGCGGGTTGGAGGACGTTGAAGATTGAGGGTTTGCGGGCCGGTGGTGGGGGCTACTTTCCGCGGAGGCTGCGTACGATGTGGATAGCCCCGAGGACTGCGAGACCGACGCCGACCAGGAGGATTATTCTCGGGCTGATGCCATGAATCTGCTCAGCAGGCACGAAGATGACCACGACTTGCGTTACTGCCAGGACCAGGAGCAGAATCTGAAGGACGGCATCGTCGCGCCGTCTGTGCCGTGCGTACGCCTGATCGATGCGGCGCTCCAGTTCGGCTATGTGGTCCAGGCTGATCTTCCGTTTCTGACTCGACCCTCGGATTTCGAAGGCCCTGTCGTAGATGGTTCTTTCTGTTTCGTAATTGAAAATGTTGGGGACGTACATGCTGTGCATGGCCCTGACGCACACATTTTTGAGGCTCTCAAGCCGCCGGATACGATCCTCGTTCGCGTAGGCTTCGATGCAGTCGCCAACCTGATCGATCAACTCTTCGTTGTGGAACACGACACAGTGCGGGAGCATGACGTAGGGACTGACGCCCAGGGTGTCGCTTACCCGATCGAGGACGCGGTCCTGGTCGAGGAAGTTGACGAGCGTGCGGCGGTGCACCTTGATAAAGTTGTCTCCGCTGCTGAATGTCGGATCGAGTGTATCGATGATCTCGTCGTCACCGATCTCTTTGAAATCGAAGATGCCATTCGTGATCCCGGCGAGGGCTTTCAGGACGCTTCCCACACCTGACGACTGGCTTGCCGCGAGCCAGGTCTCGAGCGTCAGGCTGCACGAATCCTGGCCGTCGCCGGGAGGGCGCCCTGCTGCGGCGAGTGCATTCTCCCGATGTGCGGCGTAGACGACCCCCAACACGCGCTCCAGGCTAATACTGTCGCCATCCAGGCCAATGTTGTTTCCCATTGCAAGCTGAATGGTAGCCCCCTTCGGAAGGTGGCGGCGGTCGATTTCAAGCGGAGCAGTTGACGCTGATACAGCAGGGAGTTGACCAAAAGGGCTCGCAAAATTATACGCACGGCTGGGTCGGCCATCGGCCCTAAACTTCTCACCTGCCAGGCAATCCCAAACCGTGGCAAGGAGTTCGTCCGCTGAAGCAGACAGTTCGCCTCGGTCCGGCACACAGGAAGCTACGCTAAAATGAACCTTGTCATACAGCTCAGCATCTTCGCTCTTGCCTTCGTACAGATGCATCAGCTTGATGAGATCATATTCGTTGAAAGCACCCTCCTCAGCCGTCAGGACGAGATTCCAGACGATGATGCGAGACCTCTTGAAGAAGGTCCTGGCAAGCCGAGCCCTACATCGCAGCGGTTTTCTGCCCGGTGAGCCCGGGCCGGTTACCTCCACGCCGGGGGCATCTTCCGGTGCTCGGGGGACCAGGCAGTACGTGGGGCCTTCCGACGTATACAGGATCGCTTCGGGAAAGTGTGCCTCAACGGAGCAGTGGAAATAATGCGCGTCGCCGACCGTGTCGTAGATGAGGTTCGTCTTTATCAGATCCTCATCCTGAAACTTGTAGGCGATCAGGTCCAACTCCATCGAGCGGACGACAGCGCAGTACGGGAAATCGGCCGTTTCCCCTATCGAGATTTTCCTCCCTTCCCGGATAGCCGTCGCGAAATCAACTGGCGTGTCGACGAAGTGAAAGCAGATGACGGCATGGTCCGGTGTGCCCAGGCCGGGTATTTCTTCGACCACCTGGTCACATGCGAGTCGCTGGTCCATGTGCGGAGGAATTGGTGAATGGGGCAACCTCAAACGAGCGGCGCGAGCGATACCCGCTCGCCGGTGGTATTTGCAAACGCATGTTCCAGCAGCACGCTCGCCGCATCCGTCTCAACGCCCAGTGAGGCGTAAAACTCGTTCAGGAACGCTTCCAGCGTCCGGCGATCTATCGTATTCATGGTCTCGTGGACCATCGCGAGGAGCATCAGGTGCTCTGCAGGTTTTTTATGCGGTTCAAGGGCGGGTTGTACGTAGTGGATGTCAACGGCCTTTGCCCCAAGCTGCGCCAGGATGCGCAAGCGGAGGTGAGGGTCGATAGAGGTCTCGATTCCATTTGCCTCCACGAGCACGGGATCTTCGACCTCGGCGAACAGGATACGTAGCGGTTTCTCCGACGTCAGGCGTCGATGCACACGAGCTACGAGCCCCCGCGCAATCCCCCTGCCCCGGTAAGCGGACCGCACGAAGAGAAAGGTAAGAAGGCCGCACTCGCTCATCGGGTAATATTCGTACGCTGCGCCGCCCACCACTTCGGAGCCCATCCGAGCAACCATGAACTCCAAGACGTATGTCTGTTGCTCTGCTGCGCGAAGCACGCGTTCCCACTTCTCCTTTGACTCACGTTCGGAATCCTCGGGAAAAGAGGCTTCGTAGAGGTCATACATGGCCTCGAAGACATCCCGTTCGCCGGGGGTTTGAACTCGGCTCAGCAGCTCCCAGGACAGCGCCGGGTCATCCGTACGGGAGGTGTGTTGCATAGGAGGATGTCGTTGTTAAATTCCGTATTTGGTTGCGCTCGGCCGCCCTTCGGGCTCGTGTCTGCGTTGCGCTTCCTCGGCGTGGGCG
>DASSAV010000382.1:0-2590 GCA_035699265.1 Rhodothermales bacterium | reverse complement strand
ATGCTGCGCCGCGACCCGAAGCCCGTCAAACGCCGGAAGAAGGAGAAGGCCGCCGTCGTCGAAAGCCTGCCGGACACGCCCGAGGAGCGCGACCTGTTCGATGCCCTGCGGCGCCTGCGGACGGAACTCGCCCGGGCCCAGGACGTGCCGCCGTACGTGATCTTCCACGACAGCACCCTCCTCGCGATGGTCAGGCAACGCCCGGCGTCGCGCGATGATTTCGCGCAGATCCCCGGTGTAGGAGCCGCGAAACTGGAGCGCTACGCCGAGGACTTCCTCGACGCTATCCGGCAAGCCGAGGAAGCGACGTGATACCAGGTCTGGGTGTTTGCATCGGGAACGACGAAGGCCCCCAAAGCTCCCCTCCTTTCCAAGGAGGGGCCGGGGGTGGTTTGCATCTTCCCGCACAGATCTACCGGATTCGGTATGACTACGATTTCAATGCCTCTTAGCGTAGACTCTTAGATTCCTCGGTTCGGAGTCTCCCGCCGCCCGCGGCTCACCCGTTGAACCGATAGCCCAGGCCATACACCGTCTCCAGAAGCTTGGGCTTGCTCGGGTTGAGCTCGAGCTTGCTTCTCAGGGACGCGACGTGCTGCTCCATCGTCCGCATCGTCGTCTCCTCGTCGATGGAAAAACCCACCGTGTCCATGTCGATCGTGAGCGCTTCCCGCACCAGCCGCCGGAGGGTCACCACCTGCCCGCGATGCTGTACCAGATAGCGTAAAATATCTGACTCCACTTCCGACAGTTCGCTCTCCGCCTCGCCTCGCCGCAGCAGGCTGTGCCGGAAATCGATGTGGAGGTCGCCCACCTCGAACGCCTCGATTTCGCCGCCGTGTGCGCCGGTCCCCCTGCCGACCAGAACCCGCACGCGCGAGAGGAGATCTTCCGGGCTAAACGGCTTAACCACGTAGTCCGCCGCGCCAAGCCCGAACCCCCGCAAGATGTTCTCCTGCTCGCCGCGCCCCGTCAGCATAAGAACAGGCGACAGCAGCCCCATCTCCTGTGATTCACGCAGAACGTCGAAGCCGTTCCTGCGCGGCAGCATCACGTCGAGCAATACGACGTCGAAACTCTCCTCCCGCATGTTGTCCAGCGCCGTTTCGCCGTCCGCAGCCACCACCACGTCGAACCCTTCGGCTTCAAAGAATTCCTGCAGCGTCGAACGAACCATTTCGTTGTCGTCGACGACCAGCATCCGCGGCGCTTCCTCCATCACGCCCGTAGTGAGCGTGGGGCTCTCTGATATATTCGTGGATCCCATACTAGCGATACCCTATCTGTTTTGTGAGACGCCTTTGGAGCCTCTTCCGATACCGGCCTTAAGGCGCCTCGTCTGCACTCCCCTCCACCATTCTGACACGCGCGAACGTGTGCCAGGACATGATACTTCCCGTGCAAGATTGGGTCCCGTCTAGCGTAACGTTCCGATCTTCCAGCGAAAATATAACAAGTCCTGAGCACCACCACCTCCTCTCATCCTCAGCCCCTTTCTGTACTCGCGAAGCAGGCCGTTGCAAAACACCCGAATGCACGACCGTACGCACCTATTTACCTCAGCTCCCAAACCTCGTCGTCCCGACCCCGATCAGGACACGAACGAAGTGACTATGCGAAGCAAATCCAGGCACCACACCCGTATGGCCGATTCTCATCCTCGCTCTTGATCAGCCCACTACAGATTATACCAAATCCGGTTATTCACTTGACGAATGGTGAAAGCCAAAGAAGCACCCCTCCTTCCATGGTCATTGATTTATTCTTTCGGCAAAGCAGAACAAGCTCGCCTCGCTATCTGACTCCCATCGAATCGTGGATCCGCGCGCCGGATGAATCCCCGCGCGTTGAGCGAGTGGCGCAACACTTCACACCTATCCGGCCTACCGCCCAACCCCCGCGCGCCGCTCGGTCCGATGGGTGCACCGGGAAGGGGATTCAGCGCGTTCCGATTCGATCGCCCTTCTTTGGTCCTTTCTTGGGCGCGCAAGAAAGGACATGCCCCAGGAAAGCACATTCCCTCCAGCAAAGCACACCCCCGAACCGCCCCCTGATGGCCATTCATTTGTTCTTTCGGGAAAGGAAGAGAAGCGCCCCTCCTGGACAGGAAAGGCCGGGGCTGGTGGACCAGAAAGCTGCGCATCAGCAGCTATGCACGAGGTATGCCGGTACGAATCCACGGTCACTGCACCGCTCACGCCTTTACCGAACCAATAAGTCAAAGACCATGAGGGAGGTGGCCCGCCAGGGCCGGAGGGTGTTGCGCTCCCATGCACAATCCTATCAGAGATCTGGTATGAGAGTGTAGCCGCAGGCTGGTGCTTATCGATTATTGAATTGCCCAGATAATCCGCCACACCCCATTCTACCAAATCCGCCTATTTACTTGTAGAATGGTATAGACTCGCAAACTCCCCTCCTTTCCAAGGAGGGGATACAGGGGTGGTTCGCATCTCCTCCGAGACGAGCACTGTTCAACAGGATTTGGTATTAGCCTGCCTGTTTTCCCACCTGCATTCCCCAACTGACTGGAAGATCTGTAATCACGCCGGGCGCAGCGGCTCCAGCGCTTCCAGCAGGTTCTTCACGC
>DASSAV010000381.1:0-5409 GCA_035699265.1 Rhodothermales bacterium | reverse complement strand
TAGTCCCCGCGTCCGGCGCCGAACTGATTGAGGAACCGGGCTGTATCCACTACGCCCAGCTCACGAGTAAGCAAGCGGATCGCATCGTGTGTCACGTCAGATAAAGGTCGGCCCTGGGCTGTCATAACTCTCTCTCCAGCTTAGAAACGAGTTCGAGGGGTGTAACAACGAGCGTGCCGTTTGTATCCGACGTTTGTCCCTTCTTAAGCAGTTTGTCGTCCGTCGTACAGAAGTAATCGGCATTTGCCTCGACAGCGGCTGCCAGATGTAGCGCATCTGCATTGGCAATGCCAGCGCGGACGAAGTTGGCTGCGCGGAGCACCACTGCGTCAGACACGGTGACCACCTCTGGTGCGAGGGTAAGCACCTCAATGGCGAAGTCACGCCTGTTGCGGTGGGGATTCCGGCGCGTCTCAAGCACATGCATGGAAGAGGCAACGAGTTCAACTCTTCCAGCTATACATGCGGACAGGATCCCAAGAACGGCTTCCGTTTCGAGCCGGATGCGCAATTGGGATTGATCGTCGAGCGGGCGTTGAATCGCGCATATGTCGAGGTACAGGCGCATACAACCAAGATAAGGCAAATGCGCCAACCCGATTCAATCGTCCGGGTTCACCCCGCCCCATACCGGCGCGCGCCCGTTCATGTCGATCCGTACGAGCGAGACCTGCTCCACGCCGTCTTCGCCTACGTCGAAAGAGCCCCCAAGGCCGCTTTCATCGACGAGCTCCGCCAGCGTCTCGGAGAGTGCTGCGTCTTCGGGGAGCGAGAGCGAATCCACCGGCTGTGCCCGGATCGGCATGGGGAGGCAGATGAGGAGGAGCAGGATCGAAGGTGCCATGCGGGTGCCGCTCGATCTGCTTCAGTTTTGGTCCCCTGAAACGAAGGAGGATGCCCTGTTACAGTCTACTCGCTGCTATCCATTCCAAAAACTCGCGCGCCTGCAATATCGGGATCCCGCGAAACGCGCTTAACACAAGCAGATCTCAATCCCCACTCACGATACATGCCGCCTCCCCACTTACCGCCAACTCAAGAAATTTATCATTCTTGGGGTCTCGACATGCTTCGATCTCCTCAGTGATTTCCACAATCACCCCCTCTTGGATGAGTGCGCTCAACAACTCCTTCCGCCGTTTCCTGCTCAGGTACCGATCGAACTTCTCGCGTCCCAGTACCTCATGGAGCTCCGTCACCACGTCCATCGACAATAGGAGTTCACCGCGATCCAGTGCGGTTTGCAAGGCGTGACCCGGTTTGCTCTGCTCGAACAAGAAGGCGCTGATGATCGTGTTCGAGTCAAAGGCAAAGCGCGGCTTACTGCTCATCCAGAATCTCTTTCAGGATTTCCGGAGTGAGTCCACGTGTTTGAGCCTCCTGGCTGGCTTCATGCATGAGTTGCTTGAGCGAACGCCCGGTCCGAGCCGCTTCGCTAAGTTGCAGGCTCAACAAGAGGTCGAGCTTGCGGCGCTGTTGCTCGGATGCAGCCTGGTAGATGCGGGCTGCCTCGGGCGTGACACGGATGGTAAGTTCTCGGGTATCCATAGTTGGGCCGGGCAAGTGATGCGAAGGGTCTTACCTCAAGTAGCCGTGCTGGTTCTCTTGAGGTGCATGACCTCACGTTGCTTGTGCCGCGTTCTGCCCCTCTCACTTTGAGAGGCTCACCACTTCCATTGAAGACCGATATCCGCGAACGGGCCGCTCAGGCCGATGGAGCGGAAGTAGCGGTCCCCGGTACTCCTGATGGCCCGGTACCCACCACGGGCAACGATGAACGTCCCGCCGATGAGCTGCGCGGCGAGGCCGGCGGAGGCCTCCAGCCCGTAGACGGATGCGCTCTGGCTCTCGGCAGGCGTGTCGGATTGCCACGTGTCCACCACATGCGCCCACATCAGCCCCGTGGACACGAGCGGGTGCACCCGCTCTGCCAGAGAGGGTAGCCGATACTGGTACGCAATCCCGAGCGGCACGGCTCGAACGCCGATGGTATAGGGAGCGTCCACGAGCACTCCTTTCGGGATTTCTTCCGTGGTTGCGGTGTTCAGGTAGCCCGCACGCAGTTCGACCGCGTGGCCCTAACGCCACCCGTAGCCCAAGGCGACCGAGGGCTGGGCCGTTAGGCCTGTTCGGAAGTGCTCTCCAGGCGGTCCCATGTGAGTTGAGTTCACTGAAAGCCGGACGTATGGTCCGGACTGCTGGGCCTCGACCGGAGCCGCGAAAAACAAGGCGGCGAGGAGCGCAACCGCAACGCTGGCAGAAAGCTTCATGGGGGGACCTCCGTAAACCAGGGGCGCGCGTTCAAGGAGCGGAGCGGCACCGAGAAGCGCGCAGACGACAAAAACCGTGACCAGTGCATGGTAGCGTCGCACGGCCGTGCGACGCTACGGCGAAACGGAGTCAACTATGCATATGCATTCTACAGTACCGGTATTATATGGGCCGTGTCGGTATGAGTCAAACCGGCCTTTGGGCACCTGGTGCTGTACCACGGTGCCCCTGCCGAACCAGCCCTCTATTCCGCTTTCGTTGGCGATCAAAGCTGTGAGCACCGGCGGCGGGCAACATTATGCGTGCGGCTCGAACAACTCCACGGGGTTACCGGAGGGGTCATCCAGCAGAATCTGGTTGCCGCCGATCCCCTCGATGACGTCGCTGCGGAAGTGGACGCCGTCCGCGCGCAGGGCCTCAACGGTGGCGGCGAGGTCGGCGACCTGGAGGGAAATCCGGTTCCAGCCGCCCGGCGCGGGCTTCCTGCCGTCGGGCAGCACCTGTCCACCACCACCCTGCCCGCTCGGCGCGCTGAGGAGGAGTCGCAGGTCGCCCCGGTCGAGCATGGCGAAGGTGGGCGCCGGGTGCATCTTTTCCTGGAACCCGAGATGCCGGCGGTAAAACGCGATCGCCGCATCGACGTCGTCCACGATGTAGCGGACCGTAACCATAGTGCTTCCTCCTTACTGGTTTGCTATATCATCTATCATACCTGGTGCTCGGGTGCGTACGCCAGGCGGCAAGCGGACGGCCGATCTCCCAGTGGTGCCGCGAACGGCAATCCACCGTCAGCGCGGATAGGGTACTTCGTATCGGAGCTGTGCGAAAGATTCGCCGTACGTGGTTGCCGAAACGAGCCGCAGCGGAGGCTTTGTGATGGCGCGCGGCAGCAGCGGGGCCCCGCCACCCAGGGTCACCGACGCAATGGTGACGATCAGTTCATCGAGCAGGCCCTGATCGTAGAACTGGCCTGCGAGATCGCC
Organism: Rhodothermales bacterium; assembly: GCA_035699265.1. Taxonomy (GTDB): domain Bacteria; phylum Bacteroidota; class Rhodothermia; order Rhodothermales; family DASSAV01; genus DASSAV01. The sequence continues at coordinate 2,155 of DASSAV010000381.1, read as the reverse complement.
GCCTCCTGCGATCCAGACGTTCTTCCCGCCGGCCACCGCAGTCATCTGCTGGTGCACCGGCCGCACGTCGCCCCGGACGAACCGCACGTCTGCGCCTTCCACCATGGACAAGGTGCGCGTGGTAAAAACCCAGACCGGTTGCTGGTAGGGCCAGGGCTGCGGATCGTCCGCACCGGGGAGGAAATGACGAGACAGAATCCATTCGTAGGTAGTGGAGCCCATCGCGATAGCGCCCACCTCGCGGATGAAGTCCGGATAGTCATCTGTCGCGGCGTCGCTGAACTGGAACAGCCAGTCGAGGGAGTTCTGCGGATCGGCGATAAACCCGTCCAGGCTGGAAGCGGTATAGTACTGGGTCTTCATGATGGTGAGAGAGGATATGGGCGGGCGTGACCAGTACGTCGAACTCAGCTTCGGCGGAGCGCAGGAGAACCCCTGGGCTGCCGCTATTTTTTGTGCCGGGGGCTATGTGAGGGCGACCATCGCGTAATTCATCTTCGCCATTACGGTTACCGTACGGATCAATCGTGCCCCACCTGGACCAATCGCTCCGCGTATTTCCAAAATCTACGCCATCACACGGAGATAGGCATCCCGTTAAGCCGGGCTTCTATCCCTTCGCAAACTGGCGGATCGTGACCGAATCGCCGATGTCTATGGTCATCAGGTCTTCTCCTGTCTCCAAGTGGCCATGTATGTTGAGCACGGTTTCACGTGCGAGAACACCGTGCCGACTTGTTCAAGTGTCGATTGGTGGGCGATGATCCGGTAGAATTGCTCAGGAGTGTACCGGTGCCAAGCGCCCGCCTCGTCAGCCCTGTGGGGGCGGCAGAAATTCGATCCCGCACTCACGGCCGACGGTCAGCAGGCGCTCAATGTCGGGAGGGCCTTCGAGGGGCGGCGGATTGCTCGGGTCGTCGATGGACCGGCCGATGGTGGAGAAGAAGCGCGCGTGCTGGCTGCCGGGCGAGACGAGCGTCAAGACCCGCACGGGACCCGGGCCGGGGTTGTGCAGTAAGTGCTCCACCCCTGGTGGGATGCCCAGGTAGTCGCCGGGGCCGAGGCGATAACTCTCGCCCTGAACTACTACCTCCAGCGTGCCCTCCAGCACATAGAACGCCTCGTGGTTGCGCTCCCGGTGCGGCGGCACGCCTAATGTGGCCGGGAGCATGTGCTCGAATAGCAGCAACGCATCTCCCGTCTGCTCGGGCTCGCCCTTGAAGGTAACTGAATCTCCCACTATGCTGAAGGCACGACCCGTGCCCGCAGGGAGATACCGGACGGTGGCGGAGGTAGTAGACATAGCAGGTCCCTCTCATTGATTTGGTATGGTTTCCATACTAACTTAAACTCTCGAAAAGAGGAAATCAAGCATGGATTCCACATCCCCCGTACCTCACATAGGCGTCGGCCCGCTGATGCGGTTCGCGATACTCGAGCTAAGATCGAACATCTACAGCCGGGTGGCGGAGGTGGGCTTCGACGATATCCGCTCGACCCACGTGACGCTTTTTCGCTGGCCGGGGCCCGACGGCAGGCGGCCCACGCAGGTAGCGGAGGACGTGCAGATCAGCAAGCAACGGGTGCGAGACCTCCTCCGCGATCTGGAATCCCTCGGCTACCTGGAGCTCGTGCCCGACCCGGTCGACGGAAGGGCACGCCTCATCCGGCTGACGGAACGAGGGCGGAGGCTGCACCGGGCGACCCTCGAAGTCCAGACAGCCGTCGAACAGGAATGGTCGGAGCGCGTCGGCAGTGACCGCTTCGCGGCGCTCATGGACATCCTCCGGCAACTCGTGCGGAGTCCGGGCGAGAATGGCGCGGTCTCTACGGATCAGACGCGCTAGCCTGCTCCCAAGGTGGTTCGAGCCCGTAGGGTGACCCGCTCGTCCCGTGCTCTGTTCGGTCCTCATCCACAGAATCGGCAGCCATTTTTACCGGTAGCGGCGGTAGAAGGCGTCCTCATCGTTGAGGTCGTCGTCCTCGATCTTGCCGATGTTGGAGAGCATGGAGCCCATGATGCCGCTGTATTTGGCCTCGGCATCTACGGTGTCCTTGCCGATGAGGGGGTACTGGTGGAGGGCTCCAGTACGGTGCCCGTGTCGGATCAAGCGCCATGCCTACGTCGCGAGGGCACAGCACCTGCCGGAGCTGG
>DASSAV010000380.1:0-2952 GCA_035699265.1 Rhodothermales bacterium | reverse complement strand
CGAGCAGTACGGGGCCGACGCCGTGCGCTACTCGCTCGTCGTCCTGAACACGCCGGGGCAGGACATCAAGCTGGACCCGTTGAAATTCGAGATGGGGCGCAACTTCGCCAACAAGATCTGGAACGCCTTCAACGTGTTCGGCCAGTTCATGGAGTCGGGCCGGGACTACCGCCGGCAACGGTCCTTCGACGAACTGGAAATGGTGGAGCAGTGGATCCTGACCCGGCTGAATAGCACTATCACGGAAGTAAACGACGCGATCGAGCGGTATCGGCTGAACGAAGCTCTGACGGCGTTGTACGGCCTCTTCTGGCACGACTACTGCGACTGGTACCTGGAACTCATCAAGCCGCCGATGGGCGAGGCGCTGGACGAGGACAAGATCGCGCTCGCCGTCGAGGTGTACGAGACGATGATGCAGCTCCTGCACCCGTTCATGCCGTTCATCACGGAAGCCCTCTGGCACCGGCTGCGCCCGCGCGAGCAGGGGGCGTCGGTGATGGTGACGGCGTGGCCGGAGGCGAACCCGGCGGAGGCGGACCAGAAAGTGGCGGAGCAGTTCGGGCTGATGCAGGAGATGATCTCCGGCGTGCGCAACGTGCGGAACGAGTACAGCGTGGCGCCCTCGCGCGAGATCAGCGCTATCGTGACCCTGGCGGATGGACAGAATGGGCTGCTGGACTCCATCGAGTCACACCGGAACTACTTTCAGCGGCTGGCGCGCATCGGTGACATGAGGGTCGGGCGGGGCCTGGAGAAGCCGCAGGCGAGCGCATCTGTGGTCGTGGGGCCGAATGAAGTGTTCGTGCCGCTGGCCGGAATGATCGACCTGGACGTGGAACGGGCGCGGCTCGGGAAGGAGATCGATCAGAAGCAGAAGTTTCTCCAGAGCGTGCAACAGAAGCTCCGGAACGACGCGTTCATCAGCCGGGCACCGGAGGAGGTGGTCGTACGCGAGCGGCAGAAGGAAGCGGATGCAGTGGCGGAGCTGGACCGGCTCCGGGCGAGCCTGGAGAATCTGGGGTAGGAGCGGTTCACGTGTTCGCGGGTTGCGGGTTGGTACGTGGAGGGTTTGGCGTGGGGCAGCGCATTTTTCCGGGGCTGGTGCAGGGGCACGGGATCCAGCGCATTTCTGACGTGTAGCCAATGTACCCGTAGGGAGCATCATTGGTAGCTCCCTTCCCGTCACCCTATTCGAGACTGCCATGGAATACGCCGATTGGACGGCCGACGACCTGCTGGAGGCGCTCGAACTCGCCGGACGACACCCCGCCCCCGACCTCATTCGCGCCTGCCTTTCCCGGCGCGAGGAACTGACGCCTGGATTGCTGGAGATGCTGCGGACGGGCACCGACGACGACTGGGCTGAGGGAGACCCGCGCTGGTACCGCGACGTCCACGCCGGGCTGTTGCTCATCGAGCTTCGTGAGGCGGCTGCCCTGCCGATCTTCTACGATATTTTCTCGGACGAGGACCGCCAGGATACGCTGGGCGAATGGTTCGGCCAACAGTTTCCGAAATATGGCGCGGCGGCGGTCCCCTGGCTAAGCCGTCTGGCAGAGGACACCGAGGCGTGCGAATGGGGTCGCGTGCAGGGGCCCATTCTTCTGGGCAAGATCGCAGAGCTCATGCCCGAGGAGCGGACGCGCGTTCTGTCGACGGTCCGTGGCACTTTGCCGGAATTGAGCCCAGACGGCAATTTTGTACTCCCTGAAGCCGGCGCTGAACCCGACGAGGAGGACGTGAGGCGGTGGACCTTCGCTATCGGGGTGCTGATGGATTTACAGGATGAAGGGAGCCGTGACCGGGTGCTGGCGATGTATGAAGACGACCTGGTCGATACCGAGATTGTGGGTGACCGCGACCGTTATATCAAAGAGATTGAGGGTGGAGGCTGGAGTCGGAGCGGCCCCGATCCGGTCGACCTGGTTACGTTTTATGAGGATCTTGCCGCTCGGGATAACAGGTGGGAGGGGGGCTTTGCTGATGAGGAGTTCGAAGAGCTGGATGAGCTGGTGAGCGAGTTCAAGGCGAAAACAGGCATGAGCGACGAGCAGGTAGCTGATGCTCTGTTGACCATGGCTCTAAAAGAAGAATTGCTGGAGCGAGGTGTATTTGATGACGACGAGGAGTTCGTGGCTCATAGCGTATCTCCGGCCACGCATTCGCCTATGCCGTTTCACGCCGAGACGCATCCGGGCCGGAATGACCCGTGCCCGTGCGGAAGTGGCAAGAAGTACAAGAAATGCCACGGGCGCACGGCGTAGCAAGGGAGAGTAAGGTAATACCAGGAGCAGCGGCCAGGGAGACGAGAGATGGCGGAGTAATGCAGCATAGAATCAAGCACCGCGTCCGTGCGTTCTACCCCCGGTTTGCCCTCATTTACCAGTGGAAGCGACGATGGCTGCTGCACAGTCCCATTACCGGAGCGAGGTACTGGAGGAGATAGACAAAATTCCCTCGGAATATCTGCCTGCGTTGCTCAAGGTCATGCGTGCCTTTCGGGAAGGCGTGACCCTCCCGCTAGCGGAGGAAAGCTTCCGACAAGGATGGCAGGAAGCGCTCGCAGGGCAAACACGCCCGGTCTCCGAGTTGTGGGGGGACGTGGATGCCGAGTGAGCAGGGGGACATTTCGCCTGAAAGAATTCGAGGGATTATCTCGGCGTACAGCGAATAGTGAATTGGGTCAGTACACTACGGAAACGTCCTTAGCCGCGTCGTAGACAGCAGGATCTCCAGCAGCAGCAACCCGAAGGCAGGGAGGAGGAAGCGCGCGTAACGTTCCTTGTAGCTGGTGTAGGTAAGGGCCTCGACTTTCGTCTTTTCCAGTTCTCCGATCTCCTGGTAGATGTGGCGGAGGGCTTTTTTGTCGGTGGCACGGAAGTACTGGCCGCCGGTGCGGCTGGCGACTTCCTTCAGCATGTCCTCGTCGATCTCAACCGGCACCATCTG
>DASSAV010000379.1:0-14079 GCA_035699265.1 Rhodothermales bacterium | reverse complement strand
CGGTACACGGCGCTGCTGCAATTCCGGCTGGAGACGGGCCGCACCCATCAGATCCGCGTCCACGCCCGCTCCATCGGCCACCCCCTCCTGGGCGACCAAACCTACGACGGCCGCACCATCCACTACGGCCCGCACACCGCGAAACGCCGCGCCTTCTTCAACAACCTGTTCGACGTGCTCCCCCGCCAGGCCCTCCACGCCCAGACCCTCGGCTTCACACACCCCCGCACCGGCGAGCAGATGCACTTTACCTCCAACCTGCCCGACGACATGGCCCACGTCCTCCAGCGCCTCCGCGACGTAGAATCGGCAGCACAGGACTGATGCCGAATGCGCGACCGTAGACTTCCTCTCCGGCCCCGCGCCCACCCAATCGTCAACCTGCCAACCTGTCAGGTTACGAAAATAACCTTGCCCCGCCACAAAGATTACAGTACATAGGTCCAGACCTCCGCCATCCCATTCTTTGACATCCTGCATCCGCTAGCCCTGCGCCATGCACAGCCCGAAAAACACGCGTTTCGTGTGCAAAGTGTGCAATGATGCGTCCTATACACTCTAGAACAAGGCTAAAACCGTCAGATCCGTTACAATTTACTCCGACACCCGCTATCCGAACAACTGACCAAAAACGTGCAAAGTGTGCAACGCACATTCAACCCCGAAGGGGCGAGCTCCCTTTGCCCGGTCAAAAGGGCCGGGCCTCTCGTGCAAAGCGTGCAATCCCCCGCCACTCTGCACACCCGAACACTCGTGCCTTCCGTGTGCAATCTGTGCAACCAGACCGCCTAGACTGTAAGATCCGTTACAATTCGCCCCGACACCCCGCCACAACCAACAACAGACCACTGACAACCAACAAATCTGTAAGATCCGTTACAATTCAGCGTACCGCGTCACACCCACCAACTGGCGACACCCCAACCCCTCCGTATATTCCCGCCAGGTCCCTGCTTGCCCCGAACATCACGGGATAGACTGCGTTCATGAGGCCCACCGGCGGTGTAACGTGCGCGTCACCCCGCCTTCCCGTAGTATTCCACCTTGCTAGTCAAAACCATTGTGGCGGAAATCTACCAGCTCCTGACTCCCGAAACCATTCGGGTCGGCCTGCCGGGCCGTACGAAAGAAGAAGTGATCAACCGCCTTATCGACCTCCTTCAGGGAAGCCCCGGTGTTCGGGACCTTGAGGCCGTCCGAAAGGCCGTGTTCGAGCGCGAGGCCATCATGTCTACCGGGGTGGGAAAGGGCCTCGGCCTGCCGCACGCCAAGACCGCCGCCGTGGACGACACGGTCGCGGCCTTCGCCGTCACGGAGCAGCCCATCGAGTTCGGCTCCATCGACAGCAAGCCGGTCCGCCTGCTGTTCCTCCTCCTCGGCAGCGAACAGGCCAAGTCGCTACACATCAAGCTCCTCAGCCGTGTCTCCCGCCTCATGAACCGCGACAGCTTCCGGGAGCAGCTCCTCCAAGCCGAGAGCGCCGAGGACGTACTCGCCGCCTTCTCCGACGGCGAGTCGCAGCTACTGGAGCGGTGAAACGGCGGAGTGTTCGGGCTTCCCGAGGTTGCATCAGGATGCACAACTGACCACTGACTACGGACAACTGACCACAAACAACACTTGACCTCCAGCTTTCAGAACATAAAAGGCACGTTCGACATCCTGCCCGAACAGACGGTCTCCGACGGGACCACCATCCCCGGCGCGGCGGCCTGGCAGTACGTCGAATCAGCCATACGGGAGGTTTTCGGACGTTTCAACTTCCAGGAGATCCGCACGCCCATCCTGGAGCCGACGGAACTCATCGCGCGGGGGATCGGACAACTCACCGACATCGTGTCCAAGGAGATGTTTGCCTTCGAGCGCGGGGATACGAGCTACGTCCTGCGCCCGGAGGTGACGGCCCCGGTCATGCGCGCGTACCTGCAGCATCACCTCGACCAGCGCGGCGGCGTACGGAAGCTGTTCTACATAGGCCCCTGTTTCCGGGCGGAACGTCCGCAGAAGGGCCGTTACCGCCAGTTTCACCAGTTCGGTTGCGAGGTGATCGGGAGCGAGGACGCCCGGGCGGACGCCGAAGTGATCGCGTCCATGGTCGCCATCTATCGCACCTTCGGGGTTACAGACACGAAGTTGCGCCTCAACACACTCGGCGATGCGAACAGCCGTCCCCGCTACCGCGAAGCGCTGCGGAAGTACCTCGAACCCTATGCGGCGGACCTCTCGTCCACGAGCCGCCAGCGCCTGGAATCCAACCCCCTCCGCATCCTGGATACGAAGGACGAAAAAGAGCGTCGCTTGCTGGACAGGGCGCCCGTGCTGCTGGACTACGTAGACGCTGACAGCCGCACGCACTACGAAGAGGTAAAAGCCCTCTTGTCCGACCTCTGCATCGGTTTCGAGGAGGATCCCTTTCTCGTGCGCGGGCTGGACTATTACACCCGCACGGCTTTCGAGCTGGAGAGCCCGAACCTCGGCGCACAGAGCGCACTGGCAGGAGGAGGACGCTACGACTTGCTGGCCCTGGAGGTCGGGAGCAAGGAGCCGGTGCCGGCAGTCGGCTTTGCGGCGGGCATGGAGCGGCTCTTCCTCGCGCTGCTCGCCCAGGGTACGCCGCTCCCCGAGCCGAGTGTGCCGGACGTGTTCATCGTCGCCCTCGGGGAGGAAGCCGCGCGTTGGGCCTTCTCAGAGGTACAGCGGTTGCGTGCAGCGGGCCTGCACGTAGCATATGACCTGAAAGGCAGGTCCATGAAGGCCCAGATGCGCGAGGCGAACCGTCAGAATGCTCCGTTCACCATCATCGTAGGAAAGGATGAACTGGATGCCGGCCGCGCGCAGGTGAAAACCATGTCGACCGGTGAACAAGCCGAAATCGCCTTCCCCGATCTGACCGCATATTTGAGCGGTGTTCCAGAGGAAATTCGGGCAAACATGTAATCAGGCAAGGCGTATCAGAGGGCATCTGTTGAACAGGAGGCAGGCTGCCCGGTTAGAGCGGAACAGGCCCGCCTTTTGACCTGATTATTCGCCCGCTTGTGACCTGAACGTTCCTATGTATCCCAGACTGCTTCAGATTCCGCTCCCGTTTCACATCGGCGGCATCGACACCATTACAATCTACTCTTTCGGCGCCATGGTAGCCGTCGCCGTACTGACGGCGGCATGGCTCGCGCGGGTCGAAATGGACCGCCTCTACGCCGCAGGTCGGTTGAAGGGTGTGCGGATTCCCGTCGCCGATAAAGGCAAGAACCGCCGCCGGACTACCTACCAGGTCGTCAGTCCGTCTGCATTGGTCGGTACGCTGGTCGTCATGGTGGTCGTGTTTGGTTTCATCGGGGCCAAGCTATTCCACATCCTGGAGAACCTGGACTCGTTCATGCTCGGCCCGCTCGGCATGATCTTTTCCAGCGGCGGCTTCACCTTCTATGGGGGCCTCATCATGGCAGGCCTGGCCATCGCCTGGTACATGCGCAAGCATGACCTGAACGTGCCGACCGTCGCCGATGCCCTCGCGCCGGGCTTGATGCTGGGCTACGGAATCGGCCGTATCGGCTGCCATCTGGCCGGCGACGGCGACTGGGGCATCCCCTCCAATCTGAGCGCCAAGCCGGATTGGCTCCCGACCTGGCTCTGGGCCGAGACCTACCCGCACAACATCCTCGGCGTGCACATCCCGCCGCCCGGCGTCTACCCGACCTCCGTTTACGAATTCCTCATGGCGGCGGCGCTCTTCGGCGTATTGTGGGCTGTGCGGAAACACCCCTTCAAGGCAGGCTGGCTGTTCTCGCTATACCTCGTCCTGAACGGCATCGAGCGCTTCCTGATCGAGCTCATCCGCGTGAACAACGAGTTCACGGAATTCGGCGTCACCTTCACCCAGGCCGAGTTCATCGCCGTGTGCCTCATCCTCGCAGGCGGCATCGGACTGGCCTTCACGACCCGCCGCCGCCAGGCCGCCGCTCCGGCTACTGCGTCGTCGACTGTGGCTTCCACGACAGCTTGAGCGAAACCATCGATTTGTTCGTAATCTGGAGCGGGTGATCTTACCTCACCCGCTCTTTTTTCGCGCCCTGCCGCATTGGATTTTGACGAGAGTCTCGACGGGATGGATGACTATAAAACATACCTGGATGAGGTTGTGGAAGCCGTCCGGCGCTGGGAGGAGGAGTGGGGGGCCTATGAGATTCACCCCGCCCTCGATGTCGAGGATGGGCGGTTCCGGGAGACGCTGGCCCGGTACGCCGGCCGGCTTCGGGGCAACTACCCCTTCTTCCACCCCCGCTATGCCGGCCAGATGCTTAAGCCGCCCCACCTGGCGGCGGTGGCAGGCTACCTGGCCGCCATGCTCATCAACCCGAACAACCACGCGCTGGATGGCGGGCCTCCGACGGGCCGAATGGAAAAGGAGGTCATGGCGTGCCTTACGCGCATGTTCCGCTTTCCAGAGCATGCGCTGGGGCATCTGACTACGAGCGGGACCATCGCCAACCAGGAGGCATTGTGGGTCGCGCGCGAGTTGCGTCCGGGCAAGGCGGTGGCCTTCAGTAAGGACGCACACTACACGCACGGGCGTATGAGCCAGGTGCTCGGAGTACCCACTGAGCCCATTCCCACTGACGGACACGGCCACATGGACCTGGAAGCACTCGAAGCTGCGCTTAAATCGGGGCGGATCGGCACCGTCGTGTTCACGGCCGGGACTACCGGTCTGGGTACGCTGGATCCGGTTAAAGACGGCATCGAGTTGGTCAGGCAGTACGACGCCCGGGCGCACGTGGACGCTGCTTACGGCGGCTTTTTTTCCATCCTCGCCTGGGGCGATTCGGACTTGCTGGCTCCGGAAGTACGGCGCAGCCTGCAAGCCATTGCGTCCGCCGATTCGGTCGTGGTCGATCCCCACAAGCACGGCCTCCAGCCGTACGGCTGCGGCTGCGTGCTCTTCCGGGACCCTTCGGTGGGGCGCTTCTACAGGCACGACTCGCCCTATACCTATTTCACCTCGGACGAGCTGCACCTGGGCGAGATCAGCCTGGAATGCTCACGGGCGGGTGCCGCAGCAGGCGCCCTGTGGCTTACCCTCCAGCTACTTCCGCTCGAACCGGAGACCGGCCTGGGGCCTGTACTCGCCGCCTGCCTGCGTGCCGCGAGGGCGTGGTCGGGCTTACTGGCCGGTTCGCAGGTTCTTCGCTCCTACAACGAGCCTGAACTCGACATCGTCACGTTCTATCCAGCCGTTAAAGATCACCGGGCCTCCGCGCTCGATGCGGCCTCTGCCCGTCTGTTCGACCGGGCCATGAACGACCCGGACGACCCTATCTTTATGAGCCTGTACCGCGTGGAGAGCGGAGCCCTGGCCGAGCGGGCGCCTGGGTTCGTGGCAGACCAGCCGCACGCCCGCATTCTGCGGAGTGTACTGATGAAGCCGGAACACGAGTTCGCCGTTCCGCATCTGCACGAGCGGTTGTCGAATCTGGCTCGTGAGGCCGATACAAAATCGGCCCCGGCTACGTAAAGCGTATGGCTAAGCAGGAGCAGGAGCAGGATCAGTCATTGGTCGTTGGCCGTAACCCCGTGCGCGAAGCGCTCGAACGGGGCGACGGCAGGATCGAAAAGGTGCTGCTCCAGCAGGGTGCCGGGGGGCGGCCCATCGAAGCGATCCGGCGGGCTGCCGTGCAGGTCGGGGTGCCCGTCCAGTTCGTGCCGGCCGCCCGGATCGAGCACCTGGCAGGCGGCCTCAACCACCAGGGCGTGGTGGCCCTCAGTGCAGCGGTCGAATACCTGGAACTGGAAGACATGCTGGCAGCCGTCGCGCCTTCCCTGGAGGATGTCCAACGCCTGAAGCCCATCCTCCTCCTACTAGACCAGATTCAGGATCCGCATAATTTCGGAGCCATCCTGCGCAGCGCCGTCGCGGCGGGGGCGTCGGGCGTAATCGTCCCCCGCCATCACATGGCGCCCCTCAACGCGGCCGCCGTCAAGACGAGTGCCGGGGCCGCACTTCGCATCCCCATCGCCCGAACGACCAACCTCGCCGATGCCGTCCAGCAGCTCAAGGAGAGAGGCTACTGGGTCGCTGGAGCCACCGGAGAGGGGACTACCTCCGTGTGGGAGATGGACTGGGACCGGCCACTCGCGATTGTGCTGGGTAACGAAGGTAAGGGAATCCGCCCGCATGTCGCCGCGTCGTGCGATTATCTGGTCTCCATACCGATGCGCGGATCCGTCGAGTCGCTGAATGCGTCAGTCGCCGCCGGGATACTGCTGTTCGCCGCTACACGGCCGCGGTTGGGGGACTTAGGCCAGGGAGAAAGCTCAGCATAAAGCCGCAGGACCCGCACAAAGGGGCGTCGAGGAGAGCGAGCGGGATGGAGAACCCCGCGGGGTTGCGGCTGGGGGAGGGCGAGTCGGGTCAGTGACGCCCGCTCATCTTGTAGACGATCTTCCGGATGGTGTCGAACTGGAGGTACGGATATTCCTCTCGAAGCTGCTCAATCGCTTCGAAAGCCGAGACGTCCTGGTTCCGCAAGGTGCGGAATTTCTGGCGGATCTTGTAGTCTCGAACCCCTTTTTCACTGAGTAGATCGTGTGCCTCGAGAACCTGGTAGATGTCGTCCGTAACCAGATCCTGAATCGGGTTTGCGATATGTTCCAGGGTAGCTTGCATGACCAAGTCCGATTTGAAGCCAGGCGCGCCTGGGGGAGCGGCCCGACCAGAAGCTTTTCCTCCTTCGCCACTCTAACAGTAGCGATCCTATCGGGAACGGCCAAGCTAATCCAGACGAATGGTCCCGGCAGCCCTACGAGCAGTAGGAATCCCGAGATGAATAGTCCCGTAATTCGTACTGTTAGGAGGCTTGGGGGCTTTGGTAGCCTGGAAGCGCTCAGTTCCGAGCGGCGTCCCCACTCGCGGCAACCTCCGAGAGCTCCCGCGGCGTGGTTTCCGCTTCACTGCCAGCTTCAGGCTTGGACGTGGGAGCGGTGGTCCGAATCGATCTGAATCCAGTGCCCTGTGCCAGTATGCAGATGAAACCCACGATCACGTACAGGATGAGTTGCGCGCCGTGGGTGAGAATGGCGTACGTAGCCGCCGCCGTCGGATCGACGCCGAAGAGATGGGTAAGCGTCTCGCGGGTGATGTAATGGTAGGAACCCGTCCCGCCAGGCGACGGAATCGCGATGCCGACGGCCCCGAAGATCATGATCCCCCAGGAGTCGAGCAGCGTGAGGTGGAACGTGCGCGTCATGCCCAGGATCTCCAGCGGAAGGTGGGCCATCAGGAGATAGCAGAACCAGATGGCAATCGTGCTGATTACCAGCGCAAACCGCCTCTTCGTCCGAAGCAGCGTGAGCACGCCTGCTTTGAACGAAGTCATCACGGGCTGGACCCGGCGTAGCCAGATCGTGTGGAGTGCGGATTCACGGCGGAGCACCCGCCGGAAGATGAAGAACACCAGCACCACGATGCCCAGAATGAGCGCAGCGAGGCCCAATACGGGCACGCTACCGAGTTGCTCGACAGCGGGTTTGAAGAACAGATCGTTTACACTGGTGAGTCGATCCAGGAAAATCAGTCCCACAGAGGCAAGCGCCAGTAACAGGACGATGACGTCAAGGATGCGCTCCACGACGACTGTTCCGAACACGCTGCTGAACTGGATCCGCTCACGCGAGGACAGATTGGCCGTACGGGCGACCTCCCCGATGCGGGGTGCGGCGTAGTTGACCATGTACCCGATCATCACCGAGGCAAATGCCGTCCAGACGGAAACCTTCTTCACCGGGTTTTCGGCTGATCGTTCGGGTAGTGCTTCCAGAAGGATCGTCCAGCGCCAGGCGCGCAGCAGATGGCTCAGCAGAACCACGACGATCAGAACGGGAACCAGCCGAAAGTCGGCGTGCTCCAGCGAGGTGACGATCTCGTTGAGATCGACACCGCGCAGGGCGAGGTACAGGAGCACTCCGGCAAGCAGAAAGCTCCCTATCTGGGCGAGTAGCGTTCTGACGCGCGTGTTCACAAATCCACTATCAGGTCAGGGGAAAACAAAAGCGGAGGGGCATGGCCCCCCCGCTTTCAGAATGTAATCGAATCCCGAAGGTTTCAATCACGAACGCAGATCCACTACTTCTACACCCTTCGGCGCCTTGAAAGTGAAGAGGCTGTCGCTGAGCTTCGGGTTCAACTGGATGTCCTTGAGGGAAATCGTCACCTTCGCGCCGTTCACGTCTACCACATCGAGGCGGGTGATCGTCAGGTCGTCGCTGCGTACCCAGAGGGTCACGTCGCGGTAGACGGAATCCTTGAGCTTCGGTTTCAGAGAGAGCATGTACTGCTTCTGACCGCCCACGCTCACGGTGCGCACGCCCGTTGCCTGGTAGTGGTCGTCGAAGTGGAAGATGAAGTCGTTCGGTGAAAAGGTAGTCTCGTCGTGGACGTTGTCGTTCACGAGCACCTGCCGCTCATCCGCGTTGTAGATCCAGATCACCTTCCCGTCTGTGACGTAGGTCTGGCGCGGCGATTCCACGCGGTACTTGCCGCCCTGAAGGTAGAGCGTTCCTGCGAGCGTCTGGGCGTCGCCTCCGGCTTCGGAGGAGATGGTCTGCGTAAACTCGGCGCGGAGCGTGTTCACCTTGCCGTATTTCGCACGCAGCCGGTCTACGACCTGGTCGGTGCCCTGTGCCTGGGCTTGCTGCTGTCCAACAACCAGGACACTCAGCAGCAGGAGAAGGACTCGAATGCTTTTGAAGCGCTGTTTCATGGTCTATAAAGGCATGTTTGGCTCTAACGTGGGTTCGTGAGGCGCGCCGTTTGGCTGCCTCACCCCGGTAATTACAAAGCCTGTGCCTTTACGTTATATGACCGGGTGGGTTGCCGCCGCCGTGAAACGGATCGGTGAGGACCGGCGAATGCGGACCTGATCTGAGGCTGCCGTGCTCACGGCGCCTGCTGTTGGGTCTCGGACTGTTCCCTGCGCCGTTCACGCATCAAGGCTCGGTATCGTGCGACCGCGCGCAGGTGTTCCGAGTAGGTGCGACTAAAGATGTGCGTCCCGTCACCCTTCGCCACGAAATACATATAGTCGTTCTGTTCGGGATTTACGACCGCCCGTATGGTCGAGGCTGAGGGGTTTGTGATCGGTCCCGGCGGTAGACCCTGGAAGAGGTATGTGTTATAGCGGCTCTGAATCTCGTAGTCGCTGTTGAAGAGTCTTCGCTTCCGGCCTTCCTTCTGCATGATCGCGTATTGGACGGTCGGGTCTGCCTGGAGCGGCCAGTGCTTTCGCAGCCGGTTGAGATAGACCGCCGCGATCCTGGGTTTCTCCGCCTCTACGCCCGTCTCCCACTCCACGATGGAAGCCAGCGTGACCACTTCGTTCTTGCTCAGGCCGAGGCTGTCGGCTTTTGCCGCGATGTCGGCCTTGTAGAACTGGTCGAACTGGGCTTTCACTTTTCGCACCACGGCCGGTGCGCCGGTGAGCCAGTAAAAGAAGTAGGTCTCGGGCAGCATGTACGCGAACAGGTTGTCGGTGTCGGTGCCCAGTTCTTTCGCGAGCGCGCTATCCTTGAGTGCCGCCTCGAAGTCTTGCGGTGGAAACGCCATGTACTTCCCGGCTACTGCGGCCATGACTTCGGGCCGGGTGCCGGAGGGGATGCGAAGCTGCACCGGGGACTGGAGCCCCCGCCTGATCTTGTCCAGGATACGGTGGTTGGATGCGCCGGCTCGGAACGTGTAATGGCCCGCCTTGACCTGGTCGGCCCACCCCGTCGCCTTTCCGAACCACTCAAACGTAGTACGCGAGGCCAGCACGTCGCTGCTCACCAGCGAGTCGGTCACCTGCTCGAACGTGGCCTCGCGCGGGATGTACACGTCGCGTTCGCCCTCGTAGAGCTCCGTGTTCGGCGCAAACACGATCCAGTAGCCCGCACCGGCAACCAGCAGGATGAGTATTAGTGGAATGGCCAGGATGAGGGCCCACTTCTTTAGCATGCGATGTAAGAGTCAATCACGAATGCGGCGACGGTGGCCTCCTACAAGGCCGGACGGGGGTCGGTTTCAAGGCGTGGAAACCGGTAATTCAGGCGGCTCACTCATCCACATCGAGCCGGGGGTGTTCCCGTTCTTCCTGGTACATGTGCCGCTCCAGCGAGCGGGTCTCATCGATGACACGCTCGAACAGGCGCCGTACGGCCTCTCCCGAGAGCGGCCCCATGTTGGAATTCACCACGTTCCGTAGCACATCCTGTTCACGGCTCGGCACGTACACCGGCATCTCAAGCTTCTTTTTGATGTGCCCGATCGCGTTCGCGCAGATGGCCCGCTCGTTCAAAAGGAGGAGGATGGCCCGGTCGAGCGCGTCGATTCGGTCACGCCACGGCACGAGGTCTTCTTGTGCGGGCTCGTTCGGTATGCCGGGCACGTCGCCCTCGAACAGCGCAATGAGGTTCTGGAACGTCTCTATCAACATGCAACCAAAGGGGAACGTTCTACTAAGATAACGTGAGCGCTGGCTCCGCCGTAAGGGAGAGGGGGCTCGAATAGCCCGCCGCCAGCTTATGATGAGCGGTCACCGCGATCATGGCGGCGTTGTCCATGCTAAATTGCATCGGGGGCACAAATAGTGCAAATCCCTCTGCCTCTGCAGCCATGCTCATGGACTCCCGGAGGGCGCTGTTCGCCGAAACGCCGCCGACTACCGCCACTTCACGCACGCCCGTCTCCCGTACCGCGCGCACCACTGCGTCCGTCAATACGTCCACGATGGAAGCCTGGAACGAGGCGCACAGGTCGGCCAGATGCTCCAGGAGCAGCGCCCGGCGTTCCTTCTCATCGAACCGGTTCAGGTAATAGAGGACAGATGTCTTTACGCCGCTGAAGGAGAAGTCGTACCCGCCGGGGCGTGACCGGGGGAATGACTTAAAATCCGGATCTCCCTCGCGGGCGAGGGCGTCGATCTTCGGTCCGCCCGGATAGCCGAGGTCCAGCAGCTTGGCGACCTTGTCGAAGGCTTCACCGGCAGCATCGTCCCGCGTCTTGCCGAGCACGGTGTGCCGGAAGCCTTTCTTCACCAGCATCAACTGGGTGTGCCCGCCGGAGACGACCAGGCACAGGTACGGAAAGGACGGGGAGGGCGGCTCGATGAAAACGGAATAAATATGCCCTTCCAGATGGTTCACGCCTGCGAGCGGTATACCGAGGCCATACGCGAAGGCTTTAGCGAAGCTGAGCCCCACCAGAAGTGAGCCCGCCAGGCCAGGCCCGTACGTCACGGCGACCGCGTGCAAGTCGTGCTTCCTCATTCCCGCTTCTGCCAGGGCCTCTTGCACGACGGGCACGATCAGTCGCTGGTGGGCGCGAGAGGCCAGTTCCGGCACGACACCGCCGAAACCGGTGTGTATACGCTGGGAGGAAACCACGTTTGAGCGGAGCCTGTCGCCTGCAACGACGGCGGCGGCTGTGTCGTCACAAGAGGTTTCGATGCCCAGGATGACGGGGTATTCAGTTAAAGGAGGCACGGGCCGAAACAGGACGGGGCAAATTCTTTTGTATCAAGACGTACGCATACGAGAACAAAGGGCGATATCGTTGTGTTATTGACAATACCCTCCGCCCGATCTATACTTATGACAGTATACGGCAGATACTGCTATTCCCAGAGGATGTATATGCGCAACACGCTTTCTTTGCTGTGCCTGGTCGTATTTCTGGGCCTTGCGGCGCCGGCTCAGGCCCAACTCCGCGCAAATATCCCGCCCCAGCACGCGCCCGTGCGGCTCTTCGACTCTGGAAGCGCCGGCTTCATGCTGAACAAGCTGTTCAGCCCGGACCATTTCCGCATGAGCCATTCCATCGAGTTTTCCAGCGGCTCCTTCGGAGGCTACTCGTCTTCCCTGGGGATGTACACGAACTCGATGATGTGGCAGTTCAATGACAAGTTGGCGGCGCGTGTGGATATCAGTGTCGCCCAGAACTTCGGGGGCAACGCCGAAATGAACCAGTTCGGTTTCCAGCACCAGCGTCCCAAGGTGTTCCTCCGTGATGCTGAAATAGCCTGGCGCCCCGCGAAGAACATGCAATTGAACTTCTCGGTACATCAAAGCCCCTACGGAGCCTATATGAGCCCGTTCGGCTACTACGGCCCCGGCTATGGATACGGGCTCATGGGGTACCACTCGCACGATTTATTCTGGAAGGATAACGGACGCTAGAGCGCCGTGATCTCGTAAGCTTCCGGGCGCGGCTATCCCGAACAAGGTTGCCGCGCCCCTTTTATTTTGTTCTATCAGGCTTTTTCGTTCGGTCTGCATGCCCGGTCGTACACGCATGCGTGAGCAGCCAAAGCGTCGTGGGGGCGTTCTTCTGAACGCGGTGCTCGTGCTGGGCGGTCTCCTCGTCGCCGTACTGTTGTACGCCTTCGTGAGCCGCATGCTCGCTCCCAGAGCAGAACCGGCCTTACCGGCCTCTGGTACAGCCCCGGTGGCGGACATCCTCCAGGTGCAGGTGTTGAATGGCTGCGGCGTTTCGGGCCTTGCGGGTGACGTGACGCTCTACCTTCGCCGGCACGGCTTCGACGTCGTGGAGGTGGGCGACGTTAGCTCCGGCAAACGGCAACGCTCCGTCGTGATCGATCGGGTGGGCAACCTGAATGCGGCCAGGCAGGTGGCGGCAGCGCTGGGCATCTCGCCCGAACAGGTTACCCAGGATATCGACCCGGACCTCTACCTCGACGCCACCGTTATCATCGGACAGGACTACAAAGAACTGAAATCTTTCGAAAACGAATAGACGAGTAGGGCGCCTCTGCACCTCTGGCTCCGGACCACGCCGCGGCGGTGCGTGTACAACAGGGGACCGCGGCTCCGGTCCGCCACGTCTCGCTTTGAAAGCACCGCTGCCGCAGAGGTCCGGCACCGTAGCATGTACTTCGGGCCGCTCCGCGCCGGTGCCCTGCTTCCAGAAAACGTGTCGTATGAATACAACAGATCCGGTTGCATCCATTCGTAAAGCCAAGCCCAGGCGTTCATCCCATCACCCCGCCCGTATTCTGGCGGCCCATGCCGTAGACGCCGCCCTCTCGAAGAAGGCACACGACGTTACGGTGATGGACATGCACGGCGTGAGCGGGGTGGCCGACTACTTCGTCATGTGCACCGGAGATTCCGATCTTCAGATCCGCGCCATCGCCGATGCGGTGGAGGAGAACCTGAAGAATGAACTGGGCGAGCGTCCGTGGCACCGAGAAGGATACGAGCATCTCCAGTGGGTGCTGCTGGACTATGTCGACGTGGTCGTCCATATCTTCTCGCAGGAGAAACGCGCCTTCTACGGCCTCGAACGCCTCTGGGGGGATGCACCCGTCGAACAGGTCCCGGACGACGCCTCCAGTGCCGACGTGAAGCTGCTGCAGGAGGGGGCGGGTCATGAGCCGCACCCCGAAGGCGGCTCCTGACCCGCGTGCGCGCATGCAATTTCGGCATCTCGCCTATGTGTACGGCCTTCCCGCTATGGTAACACTGCTCATGAGCGCTTGCGTAACGCAGGCGAGCAGGATCCCTGTGCCGGAGGAGCAGTTCGGGCACCGGTACGAGAGCGGGGTAGGGGGGAGGATCAACGTGGTGGTCACCCCGCCGGATACGGCGAAATCCTACTTCTCCTATCCGGCCTTCATCGAATCGCTTTATGTTCGCCCTGCACCCTTTGATTCGGCCGCTTCCGCTGGTTCCGAAATCCCCGTCGAGGTGCTGGTACAGGGCGCCTTCTCAGACGCCTGTTCGGAACTCGACACGGTCAGGCAGTCCCGGGCCGGGCACATCCTCAATGTCGACTTGCTCGTGCGTCGTCCGCGCGGGCAGGCCTGTACGCGCTTGGAGCGTCCCTACCGGTTTTACTTCAGGTTGGATGGGCGCTACGAGCCCGGCAGTTACCTGCTGAAGGTCAACGGTGTCCCGTACACGTTCGAGATTCGGCAGCCTCCCGGCTTCAAGGAGAAGTGACGGGCCGGCTCCGCTTCCCAGGGGGGAAATAGAAACGAACAGATGGTAAGAGGATTTCTGGTTGCGGGAGCCGTGTTCGCCGGGCTCGCC
>DASSAV010000378.1:0-8431 GCA_035699265.1 Rhodothermales bacterium | reverse complement strand
CACAACCGCACCCCCAAACGAAACGGTTCATTCGGATTTGGTATAAGAAGGCAGAACGCACTGAATCTACCAACTCTCTCTGCCAAACAGGCACTCACCCCTACACCTGCATCGGCATCACACTGGAACGGCCTGTGCCCGCGCCAGGCTGTAATTGCTGTAACGGAGATCCGACGTCACCTCCGCCCCGAACCAGTCCGGTGGGGTAAACGCCCCGGCCGCTTCGACCGAGGCGAACTCGACCTCACAGATCCTCAGACCGGCCAACGGACCGCCGTATACGTCGAGTTCGTAAACGAGGCCGTCATCGTGAAGGCGCGCGTACCGTACCTTTTCCAGCCGCGTGCTGCCTGTGAGCGGCCACAAAGCGTCGAACTGCTCCGGCGTGAGCTCGACCTCCACCTCCGTACGCACCGGCCCGGATCCGTGCTTGATCGTCAACCACCGCCTCCCACCCGCCGCGCGCAGGCGGACGTGCACGCCCTCATCGGTCCCAAACAGATACCCCTGCATGATCGCCGTCGGTAGCCACTCGGTTAGGTCCGTGGGCGCCTCACGCACGAGAAACTTCCGCTCGATCTCGATGACGGCCATGAGGAATACCGCTACAGGTTATAGCCGCGCCAGGCGGTCGGCGTACTCGGCCATGCGAAGCGCCCGGATGATCTCGCCCAGGTTCCCTTCCATCACCGTGTGCAGCGGATGGTTCTTGTCCTCCCCCTCCAGCCGGTGGTCGGTGACTCGATCCTGGGGAAAGTTATAGGTTCGGATCTTGGCGGACCGGTCGCCGCTACCCACCATGGAACGGCGGGCCTGGTCGCGCTCCGTCCGCTGCTCCTCCAGCTTCCTTTCGTAGAGGCGGGAACGCAGCACACGCAGCGCCTTGTCCTTGTTCTTGTGCTGGCTCTTCTCGTCCTGGCACGTCACGACCAGGCCCGTAGGAATGTGCGTAATGCGGACCGCCGAGTCGGTCGTGTTAACCGACTGCCCCCCCGGCCCGCTGGAGCGGTACACGTCAACTTTGAGGTCGTTCGGGTTCAGGTCGACGTCGACGGCGGCGGCTTCGGGCAATACGGCCACGGTGGCCGCCGACGTGTGAATGCGGCCGCTCGCCTCCGTGGCGGGCACGCGCTGAACGCGATGCACGCCGCTCTCATACTTCATGGCGCCATAGGCATCCGCCCCCTTGATCCCGAAGATGATTTCCTTGAAGCCGCCCTGCGCGCCGGGCGAACTCTCCAGAGGCTCCAGTTGCCAGCCCTGGTGCTCCGCAAAACGGCCGTACAGCCGGTACAGGTCGCCTGCGAACAATGCGGCCTCGTCCCCTCCGGTACCGGCCCGAATCTCGATGATGGCGTTCTTGGAATCCGCCGGATCCTTCGGAATGAGCCGCAGCCTCAGATCCTCCTCGGCCGCCGGAAGCCGCTCCTCCAGCGCCTCCAGCTCTTCCCGCGCGATCTGATACAACTCCGGGTCCTCCTCAGACCTTACCATCTCCTCCAGCTCCCGCTGCTCCTTCAAGAGCCGCTCGTACTGCGCGACCGCCTTCACGACCGATGAGAGTTCGACGTGCTCCCGGCCCAGCGCCGCCATGCGTTCCGGGTTGGTAGCCACCTCCGGCTCCGCCATGAGCTGTGTGATTTCGGCGTGCCGCCGCTTGATCTCACGTAGAGATTCCAGATTGATCATAGAAAAAGCGAAATGCAATTGGCGCCGACAAAAGAATCGGACGGTCCTATCGAATGAGCAGAGGCCCCGCAGAACGGCACCGAGCCAACCAAAAACTGCCTAACTGTTCACTACTAACTGTCCACTGCTAACTGCCCATCACTCCACCGTCACGCTCTTCGCCAGGTTGCGCGGCTGGTCCACGTCACACCCCCGCATCACGGCGACGTGATACGCCAGGAGCTGGAGCGGAATGACCGTCACCAGGGGGTCGAGGAAGTCGGGCGTCTCCGGCACGCGGATGACGTACTCGCACATCTCGTCCAGGTCGTGGTTGTCGGCGTCGGTGATGGCGATGACGGAACCCCGGCGCGCGACGACTTCCTGGATGTTGGAGACGACCTTGTCGTAGGTGCGGTCCTTCATGGCGATGAAGACCACCGGCATGAACCGGTCGATGAGCGCGATGGGGCCGTGCTTCATCTCGGCGGCCGGATATCCTTCCGCGTGGATGTAGGAGATCTCCTTCAGCTTGAGCGCACCCTCCAGCGCCACCGGGAAGTTATAGCCCCGGCCCAGATACAGGAAGTTCGACGCGAATCGATACACCTGCGCCATCCGCTTGATCTCGTCGTCCAATTCCAGCACCTGGCGGATCTTGTTCGGGATCTGGTCGAGCGCTTGCAGGCTTTGCGCCATCTCTGCGTCCGAAAGCGTCCTGCCTTCGGCCAGCTTGAGCGCGATCATCGTCAGGACCGCCACCTGCGACGTAAACGCCTTCGTGGAGGCGACGCCGATCTCGGGCCCGGCGTGCAGATACACGCCCGCGTCGGTGTCGCGCGCGATGGTGGAACCGACCGTATTGCAGATGCCGAGCACGAGCACCCCCTGCTCCTTCGCCATGCGTACGGCCGCCAGCGTGTCGGCCGTCTCACCGCTCTGTGAGATCACCATCACGACGTCGCCTTCCTGCAAGATGGGGCTTCGATAGCGGAACTCACTGGCATATTCCACCTCCACCGGGATGCGCGCGAATTCTTCGATCAGGTACTCGCCGACCAGGCCGGCGTGCCACGACGTACCGCACGCGGCGATGAGGATCCGCTTCGCCGCCCGGAGCTGGTCCATCACGTCGATCAGCCCCCCGAGCTGGATCCGGTTCTCGTCGAGCCGGATCCGCCCGCGCAGGCAGTTCTCCAGCGCGTCCGGCTGCTCCATGATCTCCTTGAACATGAAGTGTTCGTAGCCGCCCTTCTCGATCTGCTCCAGGTCCCATTCCAACTGGTGAATCTCCTTGTCCAGCTTCTCGTTGTCGATGTTGTGGACCTCGAAACCCTCCCGGCGGACGACGACGATGTCGCCGTCGTTGAGGTACACCACCTGGCGCGTATGCTCGATCAGCGGCGCCGCGTCGGACGCAATGAAATATTCCCCATCTCCAATACCCAGAATGAGCGGGCTGCCGTTCCTGGCCGCGATGAGCAGGTCTGGGTCCTCAGCCGAGACGACCCCGATGCCATAGGTGCCCACGACCTGCGTGAGGGCCTGCCGGACCGCCTCTTCGAGCGGAAGCTGCGTCGACTTCCGCACGTCGTCGATCAGGTGGACGAGCACTTCTGTGTCGGTCTGGCTGCGAAAAACATAGCCCTTCTGCTTCAACCGCTCAGTCAGGCTCGCGTAATTCTCGATGATGCCGTTGTGGACGAGCGCGAAGCTGCCGTCCGCGCTCGTGTGCGGGTGCGCATTCGCGTCGCTCGGGAATCCGTGCGTCGCCCACCGCGTGTGGCCGATGCCCAGCGTCCCGTGTACGCCATTGCTGCCCAGGCTGACCTCCAGGTCGCTCACCTTTCCTTTCTGCTTCCGAACGATGAGGCCCTCGCCGTTCACCACCGCGATCCCGGCCGAGTCGTAGCCCCGGTATTCGAGGCGGTGGAGCCCGCTCGTGAGAATATTGCTGACTTCCTGATTGCCGATGTAGCCGACAATTCCACACATATATGTCGCCGATTTATTTTAGAACTCAACACAACCCGCGTCCCCGTACCCGCAAGTCTTCAACCTGCATGCATCCGATTCAAAACGTAGCCGCAGGACTTTAGCCTGCGCTCTATGGCCGCAAGTCAGGCAAAGGCTCTCAGACGAGTTCAGCGAGCATCGCGTTCCTTAATACCGCCGACCCTACCCCTGGGACCGTACAGCGGAACCGCCGGGGCAACAAATCACACGAACGTAATACCCGGACTGCTTTCTACCACCCAAATCCAACTATCGGCCCCAAACAGCACATGCCCCTGCCTCACACATTAGCGCTGTGCAGATACCAAGAACAAAGCACCGGGCCCGCTCTGAATCCAAAATCCCAAATCAAAAATCCAGAATCCGAAACTACGCCGCCGCTCCCTGGGTCTCCCGCACCGTACGGCCGATCGCCTGTGCGATCAGCCGGATCTGACGCATGAGGTCGGCAAACTGGTCGATGTAGAGCGACTGCGGCCCGTCGCTTTTTGCAGAGGGTGGGTCGGGGTGCACCTCTACCATGATCCCGTCGGCTCCCGCCGCCACGGCTGCGCGCGCCATCGGGATCACTTTGGTCCGGATTCCCGTGCCGTGGCTGGGATCGACGAAGATCGGCAGGTGGCTCACCTTCTTGACGACGGGCACGGCCGATATGTCCAGGGTATTCCGTGTGTACGTCTCGAACGTCCGGATGCCCCGCTCACAGAGGATGACGTTGGGGTTCCCGTGCGCGATGACGTACTCGGCGCTCATCAGCCACTCCTCTATCGTAGCGGAAAGCCCTCGCTTCAAAAACACGGGCCGCTCCGCCTTCCCGAGCACTTTCAACAGGGCGAAGTTCTGCATGTTGCGCGCGCCTACCTGTAGCACGTCCGCATACGCCTGGACGAGATCGACCTGAGAGACGTCCATCACCTCCGTAACCACGTTGAGGCCATACCGAGAGGCCGCTTCGCGCATGATCTTCAAGCCCTGCTCCCCGAGACCCTGGAAGGAGTACGGCGAGGATCGCGGCTTGAATGCCCCGCCCCGCAAAAACGTGGCGCCCTGTGCGGCGACGGCGGCCGCAGTCGCATCCATCTGGTCCTCGCCCTCGACCGAGCACGGCCCCGCCATCACGATCACCTCGTTGCCGCCCACGTCGACGCCGTTCACCCGGATCACGGAGTCTTCCTTGCGCCACGTCCGGCTGGCGAACTTGTAGGGCTCCGTAACACGGTAAACCTCGGCCACGCCGTCCAGCACTTCGATGTGCCGCGTGTCGAAATCCGGCTTCACGCCGATGGCCCCGAGCACCGTCTGGCTGACGCCGCTCGAACGGTGCACGTCGAAGCCCAGCTCGTTGAGACGAGCGACGACCGCCTGAATCTGGGCCTCCTCGGCCCCCGCCTGCATGACGACAACCATAATGCGAAACTCGATTGCGCTAAAAACCCACCCGAAAGATACTGCCCCCCGCCCGCCGCACCAAAACCGCTCCCGTGAAAGTTCATGGGCATGGGAAACGGTTGCAAATGACCTGAACGAGCAGCAGCGCACACCAATTTGCCTCAACTTTTCAGACCCGTCATCCTCGACCCTGATCGGGGATCCAGGCAGCACAACCGTTGAATGGCCTCCCCGATCCGCCTGGCGTCTCGAAAGCCTGAAGAACCAGGAAATCAAAACACCCGCACCCTGGCGGAACCCCCGCCCGAGATGGAGCTTTGAGAGACTGTTTAGCGGGGGGCGAAGCGTATTCAACTCCTCCCTTGAGGGCGGTGGCCCGCCAGGGCCGGAGGGTGTCTTGCAGCCTGAGGAGCACGGGCATCCACCCCCAGTCACTGACTTGACAGCCCCCCCGCCGCCAATCCCCCCCACCACCACGCAGTTCTCGAGTGGTCGCCGCCCATGTCGGTCTCGCTGGCCTCAAGCCCCCTCCTGCTGATCCTCTGCGCTGCAATCGCAGCCGGACTGACCTACTGGACCTACCAGAATACGACCCCGCTCCTCCCCGGGCCGAAACGCCTCCTGCTGGGCGGGCTTCGCTTCACCGCGCTGTTCCTGATCCTGGTCCTGCTGTTCGATCCCATCCTCCGCCGCGTCCAGCGCCAGTCCCGCCCCCCCGTACTCGCCGTGCTCGTGGACGACAGCCAGAGCCTCGGCCTGGGCCGGTCGGGATCCGATTCGTCCGCCGCCGGCAATGCCGTGAGAGACTTGCTGCGGCAGTTGCCGGTCAATCAGGTCGAGGGACAGGTCCGCATCTACCGCTTTGCCTCCGACGCCCGCTCCCTCCAGGGGCGCCTGGGTTCGTGGGCGGATTCCCTCCATTTCGAGGGCCAGCGAACCGACATCTCGCGCGCCCTCGACTACGTCCGCGAGGACCTGGAAGACGCCAACCTGCGCTCGGTGCTCCTGGTGTCGGATGGCCAGTATAACACGGGCCGCAATCCCCTCTACCTCGCCGAACGGTATCCCGTCCCCATCAACACCGCCGTCGTCGGCGACACGACGGCGCAGCGTGACCTGCTCATCCAGGACGTCGTCACGAACGACATCATGTATGCGGGCACGGAGCAGCCGGTCCAGGTACGCCTCCGGGCTCGTGGCCTGGCCGCACAGGCCGTCACGGTCACGCTGATGCAGGGCAGGCAGATGCTGGCGAGCAAACGGGTGGACCTCCCCGAAGGGACCGCCGAGTTGCCGGTCGACCTCACGTTCACGCCGGACCGTGTGGGCTTTCAACAGTTCTCCGCTTACGTCACTCACCTGCCGGGCGAGTTGACGTACGAGAACAATACCGCTGTCGTCAACGCGCGGGTGCTCAAACGCAAGAAGCAGGTACTCCTCGTCAGCGCCGCCCCCGACCCCGACCTCGCCGCCATCCGGCAGGTACTCGACGAAAACCCGGACGTTGAAATCACGATGCTCGTTCAGAAAGCCACGGGCACCTTCTACGAAGAATCGGCGCCGCCTGACGTGGCATCGTTCGACGCCCTGATCATGGCCGGCTTTCCCGGCTCGGCCGCCCGGCCCAACCAGATCGAACGGCTCGCGGACGCGGCCAGGGACGGTACGCCGCTCCTGTTCGTCTTGACGCAGCAAACCGACCTCAACCTGCTCCGGCAATACTTCGGCGACCTGCTCCCGGCGCAGCCGGTGACGGTCCGCAACGACTATTTCGATGCGTCGTTCGTGCCGACGCCCGCAGCGGCCACCCATCCCATATTCGACCTGACGAACGTGCCGCCCGATGCCTGGCGCCGCCTCCCCCCCGTCATCTACAACGGGAGCCGCTGGCAAACCACCCCGGATGCCCGCGTGCTCGCTACCATCCAGGTTCGCGGCGTCTCCCTGGACGACCCGCTCCTCGCCGTGCGCCAGCTCGGCGACAACCGCTCCGCCGTGTTGCTGGGAGCCGGAACCTGGCGCTGGAAGAACCTACCGGAGGACCTTGCCGACCTGGAAACCTACTGGCCCCAGCTCCTCTCCAACACGATCCGGTGGATCACCACGCGGGAGGACAAGCGCCCGGTGCGCGTGGAGCCGGTCGAAGAGGTCTTCGCAGGCGGGGAGTCGGTGGCCTTCACCGGTCAGGTATACGACGGAAGCCTTCAGCCGGTCGACGGCGCCTCCATTGAGGTTAAGCTGATTGCGCCCGACAGCACGGAATATCCCTACCGCATGGAGTCCGTCGGCAATGGACGCTACGCCCTGGAGGTAGGGGCGCTCCCGGAGGGTACCTACCGGTATCAGGCCTCAGCGGATCGCGGCGGCAGCGCGCTGGGCACGGACGCAGGCTCGTTCGCAGTGGGTTCGCTCAACCTGGAGTTCCGGGAAACACAGGCGAACGTTCCCCTCATGCGCCAGCTCGCCCGGCGCTCCGGCGGAACCTTCTTTACGCCCGGCGACCTCGGCGCCGTCCCCGCCGCACTCCAGGCGTCCGGCACCTTCGAGCCCGACGTACGCGAAGTCGACCGCTCCACCGAGTTTCGGAATCTGTTCGCCTTCGGCCTCGTCATCGTCGCCCTCCTCTCCGCCGAGTGGTTCCTCCGCAAACGCAGCGGCCTCGTCTGATACCAAACCGCCCCGAGGTTACAAATCCCTGCCCATCGTGTCTATATACGACCGTGCAACAGATAACCTCTAACGTATGCACAAAGCCAATCATTACGCCAAATCCGGTTATTCACTTGACGAATGGCAAAAGCAAAAGAAGCTCCCCTCCTTTCCAAGAGCCTGTCCTGAGCCTGTCGAAGGAAGGGGATACAGGGGTGGTTTGCATCTGCTCCAGGATAGGCAGTTTTTCCTACCCATACTGATCATCCGGCTTTGGTATTACTCATTATTCATTACTCGTTACCCATTACTCTTCCTCCTCCTGCTCCTCACCGCTTCTCCCGCATCAGCCCAGGTCTCCGACACCTTCGCCGACGGCGACTTCACCGCACACCCCGCGTGGACCGGCGATCTGGCGTCGTGGACCGTCACCGGCAACGCCCTCCGGAGCAATGCCCAGGCCGCATCGGACACCATCCACCTGGCCACACCCTCCCGCGTCGCCTTCGGATCCTGGTCGTTCACGTTTTCCTACGGCGTCAACCTCAGCAACTACAACGGCGCCCGCGTCTTCCTCGTCTCCGACCACCAGGACCTGGAAGGCGACGTCCACGGCTATTTCGTCCAGCTCGGCACCAATAACGGCGACGAGATCCGCCTCTACCGGCAGGACGGCGACCCCTCCACCAGGCGCGTCGAACTCGCCGCC
>DASSAV010000377.1:0-15404 GCA_035699265.1 Rhodothermales bacterium | reverse complement strand
CCCGGACCTCGGGATCTTCTCGAACCTGGACGACGGCTTCCGCGGCATGGCCTGGGCCGGGCGGGAGTACGTACTGGGGACCAACCAGGCTCACCAGGGCATCGTCGCCGACCTTCCGCCGGGGACCTGGCGCGTCACCCGCTACGACGTGATCGCAAAGCAAGCCGAGGTGTTGCGCACGGATGCACAGGGCCGGTTCACGTTCGACGCCCCTGAGAGCCGCGCCGTGCTATTCCATTTCGAACGGGAGTAGATCAGGGGGAAACGGGGGCGCTACGCCATCTTGCGCAGGGCTTCGACGACGCGGCTGACGAGCCGAGTCGACTGCATGATGTAGAAATGGACGCAGGGTACGCCTGCATTCATCAACTCCTCGCTCTGGCGGATGGCCCATTCCACCCCGATGTCGGCCACGTGCTCCGGTTTGGCCTCCTCCAGCTCTGCGGCCAGAGATTCAGGTAACGAGACGTGGAAGTTGCGCGGGAGATTCTGGATCTGGCCCTTCGTGCTGACGATCTTGAGTCCTGGAACGATCGGCACGGTAATGCCTACGTCGCGGCAGCGCTCGACGAAGTTCAGGTAGTGCTCGTTGTCGAAGAACATCTGCGTGACGACGTAGTGGGCGCCCGCGTCGATCTTCCGTTTCAGGTTCAGAATGTCCCAGGTGATGTTGGGCGCCTCGAAGTGCTTTTCGGGGTATCCCGCTACCCCGACGCAGAAGTCGGTCGGGGCCGCATCGATCAGCTTTTCCAGGTAGACGCCCTGGTTCATCCCGACGACCTGTTGAACCAGTTCTTCCGCATACCGATTGCAGGAGCGGCCATTTCGGATGGGTTTCTTGTAGTCGTTCTCGTCGCCTCGCAACGCCATCACGTTCTGGATGCCCAGGTAATTCAGTTCGATCAGGGCGTCCTCGGTCTCTTCACGCGTGAAGCCGTTGCACAGGAGGTGGGGCACGGACTCGACGCCGAACCGGCTCTTGATGGCCGCGCAGATTCCCAGGGTGCCGGGCCTCTTCCGCTTCACACAGCGGCGCCAGGTCCCGTCGGCCATTTCCTCGTAGTAAACCTGGGCCGAATGGCTCGTCACGTCGATGAAGGGGGGTTCAAACCGCATCAGTTCCTCCACGATTCCGAGGACCTGTTGTACGGAGCCCCCGCGCGTAGGCGGGATGATCTCATATGAGATCAGCGGTTCGTCGGCTCGGTCGAGGCGTTCGATAATCTTCATCGGCTGGACAGGTTAAGAGACCGCTTCGTGTATGAGGCTGCTGCTTGCAAATATAAGGCCGCTCCTGGGGATAGCACCACATCGGAAGGTCAAGACACAAAACAGCGTCGCTGCCAGTGTATGGCGGCGACGCCTCAGCTGTAATAGCGTCAGATGCAATGCTGCGCCAACCAGCCCACGCCTGATCCGTATCGGCCTAGTTACGCCGGGTCCAAAGTTCGTCTGCCCAGATGTCGATCACCCGTTTTGCCCCGGAATGGGCGTATGCCTGTTGCATCTTGCGCAGGAGGCGGCGTTGATTCTCGCGAATCTCATGGGCGCCGACGGGTATGCTCTCACGCGAATCTTCAAGCTGCTGCCGGATCCAGATCCGGTGCTGAACGGGGGGCGTGCGCCGTTCGGGAATGCAAATCCGAATGGCGGTAATGGCTGCCCACGCTATGATGACGAGCAGCGGCGGAAGGATGGCGGCTATGAATACGACTTGCATATTCCCTCTGCCCGAATGCCAGAATACAGAGGACTATAAACCCATATACTCTCTGTAGCAAGACCCTGCGCTGTCGTTACGTCAACTTCACCATTTTCGGTGGACGCGGGAACTACTCTGCCGGGGCGGTGTGCGGAGCGGTCGTTTGCGCCGCACCCGCTGACGAATCGGTGACCGCAGGTGCTGCCGGCGCCGTCGGCATGCGCGCTTTAACGGTTTCCTCCTGCAACTGCATGTCGCGGATCGTCTCCGGATCTACGTTGCTAACGTCGCCACGGAAGTACATGTCCAGCAGCGTGAAGGATAGGAAGATGGCGACGAAGACGAGCCCCATGACGAACACGAGACGGTTGGTCGGGCTGTCGTACTTCAGCGCCATAAAGAAGGTGACGACGAGTAGCGCCTTTACGATAGCGATCGCCAGGGCGACCGGGATATTATAGTGTCCCAAATCTACGCGCGATGCGGCGTACGTAAGGACGGTGAGGCATACCAGGGCCGCGAAGACGATCACCAGCGTCTTCACCGGCACGATGTGATGGTGGCCTTCCTCGTGAGCGGTACGTGATACCTGCGCCATACGGATTGTCAGTGCTTTCGGTATAAATGGACCTGCCGGTGCCAGGCGCCCCGGCGGGGCTTCACCAGAGTGCCTCGCCAGATGAGCCTGCTTTCTGTCAAATGAGATACAGCAGGGGGAAGAGGAAAATCCAGATGATGTCGACCAGGTGCCAGTAGAGGCCGGTGATCTCGATGGGGGTGTAATAGCTGCTGCTGAACTCGCCCCGGTGCGTTCGGATCGCCATCCAGGTAATGATGCCCATGCCCACGAGGACGTGGACGCCGTGGAGGCCGGTCATGAGGAAATAGACGCTAAAGAACTGGGCCGCGTAGGGGACGTTTGCGAGGTGGCCGTAATGGTGTCCGTGCGGGTCGAAGAAACCGCCGGGGTAGGCGCCGCCCTCGAACTTGGCCGTGTACTCGATGCCCTTTATCACCATGAAGGCGGCGCCGAGTATGACCGTGATAACAAGGTTTATAAACACGGCGCGCTGATTGTCCCGCTGGGCCATGTGTATGGACAGGGCGACGGTAAAGGAGGATGCCAGCAGCACGATTGTATTCAGGCCTCCGAGCGAGGCGTCGAGGGTGGCACTGGCCGCGTCGAACGATTCGGGATACCAGGTTCGGAAAACGGTATAGGCCACGAAAAGCCCGCTGAAGAGCAGGATTTCGGTCATGAGAAAGAGCCAGATCCCCAGCTTCGATGCTTCGAACTGTTGCTGGGAAGAGACGAAGTGGTGCTGGAGATGAGAGGGGTGATGAGGCCCGGCGTGGACGTCATCAACGATTTGGGGCGTCGCGGTTGCCATTACGTCTCGTACTGCGATGAAATGATTCGGGGCGAATCGTGAATCCGGTAGCAGCCGAGGGCGGCGGTTGCCCGCCCTCGGCCGGGGAAGGGGTCAATGGACTTATTTCTCAGGCCGAGCAGGCGGCTTCCCGATAGGCTGGCCGACGTTGCCGGGGGGGGGCGGCGAATCCGGCCCGGTACCTTTGTCGGCTGCCACTGCTTCGGCGGTCCCGTCACCGGCTCCATCCCCCTCTTCAAAGATGTCATGCGCCAGGTGGAAGTCGTAGGGACCGCGCGTAACGATCGGGGTGCGGAGGAAATTGTGCGGGAGTGCGGGGGAAGTCGAATGCGTCCACTCCAGGGTAGCGGCGCCCCAGGGATTGGCGGGCGACTGCATGCCCCGGAAGAGCGATGCGAGCAGGTTGCCGGCAGCGAGGAAGAAGCCGATCGCCAGGACGTACGCGCCGATGGTCGAGATGTCGTGCCACATCTGGTACTCCGGCAGGTAGTCCGCATAGCGACGGGGCATACCGTGGGCGCCCATGACGAGCTGGGGGAAGAAGGTGAAGTTGAAGCCGACGAAGATGATGGCGGCGGCGATTTTGCCCACCGACTCTTTGTAGAGTTTGCCGGTTATCTTGGGCCACCAGTAGTGGAGGCCGCCGAAGATGGCGATCACCTGTCCTCCCACCATGACGTAGTGGAAGTGCCCGACGACGTAATAGGTATCGGTCAGGTGTACGTCCACCGCGAGGACGGCGACCATGACGCCCGTCAGGCCGCCGATGGTAAAGAGGAAGAGAAACATGATGGCGTACAACATCGGTGTTTGTAGCCACACCGATCCCTTGTACATGGTGGCGATCCAGTTAAACACCTTGATGCCGGAGGGAATCCCGATCAGGTAGGTAATCAGAGAAAAGCTGACTGAGGAGAGCACCGACTGCCCGGAGACGAACATATGGTGCCCCCACACCATGAACCCGAGTAGCGCAATGGCGACCGAGGACAGCGCGACGGCACGATAGCCGAAGATGCGCTGGCGTGAGAAGGTTGCCACCAGCTCGGAGATGATCCCGAAGGCCGGGAGGATCATGATGTAGACGGCGGGGTGGGAATAGAACCAGAAGAAGTGCTGGAACAGGATGGGGTCGCCGCCGAGCGCGGGGTCGAAGATGCCAATGTGAAGCAGGCGCTCGAAGAAGAGAAGCATGACGGTGACGCCGAGCACCGGCGTGGCGAGCACCTGGACGAGGCTTACGGCGTACATGGACCACACGAAGAGCGGGAGCCGATTCCAGGTAAGGCCGGGCGCGCGCATCTTGTGGATCGTGACGATGAAATTGAGGCCGGTGAAGATGGACGAGAACCCCGCGATGAAGATGGCGAGGGTCATGAAGAGCACGCCATTGCTGGCGGCGGCGGACGTTGAATAGGGAGTATAAAAGGTCCAGCCCGTATCTACCTTGCCCACGATGAGGGCAACGACTGTGAAGACGCCGCCGAGCAGGAAAATATAGTAGCTCGCCAGGTTGATCTTGGGGAAGGCCACGTCCTTCGCGCCCAATTGCATCGGAAGGATGATATTTCCCAGGAAGGCGGGCACAGAGGGCACCAGAAAGAGAAACACCATGATGATGCCGTGCATGCTGAACACACGGTTGTACGTTTCCGCGCTCAGCCCGCCGTCCGGCGAGAAGAAGATGGTAGGCCCAGGAGTGAGCAGCTCGGTGCGCACGAGCATGGCGAGGATCCCGCCGATGAGGAAGGTAACGGCGAGCGTAACCCCATACATGACCCCGATCCGCTTGTGATCGAGGGTGTAGATCCAGGACTTGATGCTCTTGTCGACGTTCAGGTAGTTCACGTTCGCGTGCTGGTGCGCCTGCACCTCACGCGCCTGCGCCGCGGCTACGGACTGACTGGGATTTGCCATGGTTTTACCCGGCTGATATCGGTGATGAGGCAGGCGATCTACCCGATTCCGGCCACGTGGGCCAGGGGAGATAGCCGGATGCTAAGGTATTGCTATTTGAGCGATTTGATGAAGGCGATGAGGGCCGTGACCTGATCCTCCTCCAGGCTCGAATATGAGGTCGGCATGATGGGCGGGTAGCCCTGCACGATCTTGGCAGTAGACTCCAGGATGGATTCCCGGATGTAGTTTTCGTCGGCTGTCAGGGTCTGGCCGTTCTGCAGGGTGACCGTATGCCCGAAGAGTCCCTTGAACGTGGGCCCGACGCGGGGAGAACCGTCAGTGGTATGGCATCCCATACACCCCTGTTGTTGGTAGAGCCGCTGGCCGTATTCCACGGGTGTCAGGTTCGTTGGCACAGCCACACTCTCCAGCCACTTCTGGTAGTCCTCGGGAGTCTGTACGATCAGCTTCGCCAGCATGGCCGAGTGATTCAGGCCGCAGTATTCGGCGCAGAAGATCTGGTAGGTACCTGGTTTGGTCGCCTGGAACCAGACGTGGGAATACCGATTGGGCAGCACATCCTGCTTTACGCGCATGACCGGGACGAAGAAGCTGTGGATGACGTCCACACTGCTCATGTTCATGCGAACCGGGCGCCCAAGCGGAACGTGCAACTCATTCGTCGTGACCGCCCCGTTCGGATACGTGAAGGTCCATTGCCACTGGCGGGCTTCGACGCCGATCTCGTACGAGTCTGGTGGGGCCACTTCGATTTTCATGAAGACCTTAAATCCCCAGAAGAACGTGACGAGCACCAGGATGACCGGTACGACGACCCAAGCAACCTCGAGCAACGTGTTTTCGTGAACCAGGACGGCGCGTTCATGTTCGTGCCGACGGCGGTAGCGGAAGGCCAGGTAGATGATGGATACTACCACGCCGGCAAAAATGATGATGCTGACGATATTGACGAAGTTGAACAGAGCATCCACACTCGGGGCAAGCGTGGACCGTCCTTCAGGCAACCAAAGGGTAGCGTTGTCTCCCATTACCGTGTTGTATTAGCGTCTAGGGACCTACGGACGGCGCCGGTGCGGCCCCACTTGCTTGTTCAGAATTGATGCTCATACGCCGCTCGCGGCGCCAGAATACCAGCAGTACGCTGCCCAATGCGAGCAGGGTGAGCAGGCCGCCGGCCTTCATCACGTTGATGGCGCTCAGCACGTATGAGTTTGCTTTCGGATCGTAGTGGAAGCAAAAAAGGAACACCTGGTCGATAGGCGTTCCGACCTTTCCCTGCGAAGCCTCCACCAGTGCCGCGCGCATGTTCCGCGGCGGAAACTCTACTCCGTACAGGTACCGCGTGATCTTGCCGTTTCCGCTGAGGAAGATGATGGCAGCCGGGTGCGCGTACTCTTTCTTTTCCTCGATGTACTTGAATTCAAAACCGATGGCCCGGGCAAGCTTTTGGATCTGGGGCTCTGTGCCGGTCAGGAAGTGCCACCCGGCGGCGGCTTCCGGCTTCCCGACCACGCCCAGATAATGCTTCTTCTGCTTTTCGGCAAGCTCCGGGCCTTCATTCGGCGCAAAGCTGACGGTCACCACCTCGAACTGCTTGCCGGGCACCCAGTCCATCTTCTTGAAGGCATCCGCCATTCCGCCCATCACTAAGTTGCACAACATCGGGCAGTTGTGATAGACGAAGTTTATGAGCACCGGTTTTTTGCCGTCCAGAAACTGACCTAATTCGACGCGCTTTCCGTTCTCGTCGACAAAGAAAACGTCGCCCGGCACCGTGCTTCCCAACTGCTCGTCCATCGCCACGCCCTTGAAGACGTCGGGGGTCTGGCCGCTGGGCTGCCCGAGCGTTACCCGCGCGTGTGCCAGGCACGCGAACAATAGCGTGCAGACCGCGAGCTGGATGTACGTCCGTGTCGTTTTCAACGTCTCGTTTTCCCTCCCGGACCGCCTCGGGCGCCTGTCGCGGCGGTCCTTTACTGCGCTGATCCTGGCTCACCCTGTTGCGTTTCACCGGGCGAGGTTGTGCCGGCAGCACGACCACTCGCTTCCTGTACGATCTGGCTCATTGCGCTGTCGATCGGGATCTGATAGACACCGGCCTGTTGATCTATAATGCCGTAACGATTCAATTTCTGAGCAGCTTCTTCCTTATCCGCGGCCAACTCGGGGTATCCCGACATGCCAACCACCTCTGCTTGCGTCGCACGGCGCAGGTTATCGTAGAGGAGGTAGACACATCCGATCATGCCTATGATGATGATGAGCACCACGGCGATGAGGGCCATGATCTGCCCGGTCTCGACGCCCTCGTGTTGGACGCCCTCAGCGGCTTCTTTTGCATACGCCTCCGGGCTTCCGGTCAATTCCGCCTGGATCTCATGACCTCCAGAGCGGACCATCTCGACGAAGGGGCCCAGCCTGCGGTCGTCATCCGGACGCGCCATGTGAAGGGCAGCCTGTTCCGGGGTACCGGACACGAAGCTTTCCACACGTTCGCCCCGGCTCCATCCAGCCTCCGTGCGCGCGAGGACGCGCCAGAAGAAGGTTTCGTCGTCGGTCGGAAACCGGCCCGATATCGTTGCGGAGGTGTCCTGGGCAGGAACGGCCTCATCGAGCAGGCACTCGGCGAAGTCCGTTTCTTCTGCGATCTGGAAGCGGTACTCCAGTACGTCCTTGACCGCCTCCCACCGGAAGGTCACGGCGTCACCACTCAGAATAACCTCGTTTGCCGGTGAGATCGGCACCGGATCGGTCGGCGGCTGGAGGATATGTTTATGCTCGGCCATTCGGATCGGATACGCTTGGATTGGGTCCACGGCCCCCTCCCCATCGGCAGGGCCGGGGCGTGGCATGATGCGCAACTAAAATTACGTACTCTTAAGGATTAATACGCACCCCAGAATGAATACCCGATGATGGGTCTATGAATTCTGGAAGGCCAGCGACATGTCGAGCCGGGGGTCGTTTCGCGGGACGATGCTGTGGCGCGTCATGCGCCACAATGCGGCGCCCAGATAAATCCCGAACAATCCGATCCAGCAGGCAAAGTCGATCCAGTGGAAGTAGGCCGGACCATAGAGAGCCGTCCCGGCCAGCGCCTGCGCTCCCGCGTGCGCAGCGTCTCCGGCAGCCTGCATGCCGAGCGTCGCGTTCGTTGCGGTTGGATTCTGGTAAACGGGCATGATGAGCCAGAACATATCGATCCACTGCATGACCAGTGCCCACACGGACATGAAACACATCAGCGGGATATTGCGCTTGGTGGCGCGCGGCAACAGAACGGCAAAGGGGATCATGAAGTGGCACACGAGCAGCGCGATGCTGAACCAGCCCCATCCGCCGTTCAGCCGGTGGCGGTACCAGATCGTCTCCTCCGGAAGGTTGGCGTACCAGATGAGCATGTACTGGGCGAAAGCGACGTACGACCAGAAAATGGTGAAGGCGAAGAGCCACTTCCCGAGATCGTGGTAGTGCTCCTTTGTCACGACGCCCACGAGCGCGGCCCCACTCCGCTGCATCATGGCCGTGAGGATGGTGACGAGTGCTATTGCCGCCCAGTAGCAGCCGCCGAAGAAGTAGACGCTGAAAATGGTCGAGAACCAGTGCGGGTCCACCGACATGATCAGGTCGTAGCTGGCGAAGCAAAGCGAGAGTGCAAAAACCGGAAGCCCCCACGCGCTAACGACTCGCTGCTTGGGAGGGATGCTGACGTCCGGGTCGACGTCCTGGCGAACGCTGAGGCGGTACAACTTGTAAGACATCAGCGTCCACACGAAGAAGTAGATCGCCATGCGAATGAGCCAGAAGGGGACGTTGAGGTAGGCTCGTTTTTCGGCCAGCTCATCGACGGCGATTTGCCCGTTGACCACGGCAGGCCCATGCGTCCAGTGATACAGATCGTGCATCCCGAAGAGAATAGGGATGAAGAGGACGAGCAGGAGCGGAAACGACCACATCAGGGCTTCGGCGATGCGCCGCACCACCACGGCCCAGTGGGCCTTCGTGCTGTGGAGGCTCATGACGAAGAAGAGCGACCCCAGCGTCAG
The DNA here is from genome assembly GCA_035699265.1 of Rhodothermales bacterium. Classification (GTDB taxonomy): domain Bacteria; phylum Bacteroidota; class Rhodothermia; order Rhodothermales; family DASSAV01; genus DASSAV01. Next base: position 6,345 of record DASSAV010000377.1, on the reverse strand, counting down.
GCTGAGGCAGAAGACCCAGGCGATCAGATACGCGAAATAGAAGCGTTTCGGGTTGACGGCCCAGCCGACCAGCGCGGCGACGAGGGCAAATACGCCGATGAGCAGCGGCGCCCCCCACGCCAGCATGTCCGGCTTAAACCGAAAGGCTGGCTCCGGAGCAGGCGTAGGCTGAACCGGATCTATAATGACGGCGGGAAACCCGCTGGTTGGAATCACGTGAGCCATTTACGTCCGTCTACGAGCAAAAGAATTCGATATTTCAAGCCGGCGCATGCGCAATGAGCAGTTCCGGCTCCTTATTTCCCGCCATCAGCCGGGCGTTTGTGTAGCCCCTGTCGTATCGGTATTCGTCGTGTCCGCCTCTGAGCCCGTTTCGTTCGCGGGCGGGCCGGCAGCCGTGCTGTCCGGCGGGCCGACTGGGTTCAGGGTCGGCAGGACCTGCGCCGGCACGTCTGCGCGCGAGGCGTTCTGAGAACGTTGCAGTGCGCGGATGTAGGCTACGATGGCCCAGCGATCCTTTACCGCCACCTGAGTCGCATAGGACGGCATCGTCCGCACGCCGTTCAAGATGACGTCGTAGATGTAGCCGTCCGGCACCTCTCGCAAGCGATCCTGGTGGTAGCTCGGGGCGGGGGTAAAGCCATATTGACCCGTCATGATGATGCCCAGGCCGTCACCTGCATAGCCGTGGCAGACGGAGCAGTAGATGTCAAACCGTTCCTGGCCCCGCTTCATCAGCGCCTCGGTCACAGGGATCGGGATCGTCTGGACGAGGTCGCCCGACTCTGTGCGCCCCTGGTACAGCCGTGTGTCCGCCTTGAGCATGCCCCGCGCGATCGTCCCCGGCACGGGATGCCGCATCGACATGCTGTCGGCGAAAAACACGTTCGCCTCCTGCGGGTCGAACTTCTCCATGAAGTCCATGTTCAGAACGGGGTGGATGGGGGGTTTTTCCGATTCCATTCCCCGGCACCCAGCTAATGCGAGCATCGCCAGGGCAACAAGTGTAGAAAAACGCAGCATGTTGACGTGCGAGGTCCGCCCCGGCTCCGAGAGTTTCGGCATCCGGTCCGGTCTATCCATGGGTGTAACGGGCGTACTTCGGGCAGACATATCTCAGCGAAGCCTCCCTTCAGATTCGGCGACGTGCGGGCGGACCTCGACGGCCTCGGCTTCGGGCTCCTCAACCGGCACAATGTCAGGCACTTCCCGGTCTTCTACGACCTCGACGCCGAGGGCGCCGATGTCCAGTAGAAACTGATGGGTGCGCTCCAGGTCGAATCGCTTGTCGGTGGCTGCGATCTGGAGAAAGAATCCGTCGTCCGTGGCGCGTGCAAACGCCTCGGAGTAGAACAGGGGGTTGTAGAGACGAGGCAGACCATTCAGGGCGAGCATCCCGAACAGGGCACCGAATGAGGAGAACAGGATGGTCAGTTCAAACATGATCGGAATGGACGGCTCCCACGCGAAGAAGGGCTTTCCGCCCACGTTGATGGGGAAGTCGTATCCGCCGGTCCACCACTGCAAGAGCCAGCCGGTCAACAGACCCGTAATGCCCCCGCCCAGTGTTATGAGCCCTACTTTTGACTGTCCCAGGCCCATGGCCCGGTCCATCCCGTGGATCGGAAAGGGGCTGTGCGTATCGAAGTAACGATAGCCTGCGGCGCGGACCCGCTCTGCGGCGTGCAGGAGCGTGCCGGGATTCGAGAACTCGGCGAGGAGGGCGTAAGGACGGCCCTCCTCCCCCTCGTAGATCCCCATCGTGGCCTTCGCATCGCGTAAAAATTCTCTTGCCATGTCGTCCTATAACGGCGAAGCTGCGTGTCTTACAGGTGGCGACGGGGTGAATCGTCGTCTGATTCTTCTTCGGACTGAATGTAGGGGACGGATCGCTCGGTGGTCGCCGGATGGGCCGTGTGGCCGTCTCCTTCGTAGAGGTGCGGATCCGCCTGCGGCAGAATCGCTTTCACCTCCGACATCGCGACCATGGGGGCGAACCGGAGAAACAGCAGGAAGAGGGTGAAGAACAGCCCGAATGAGCCGAGGAGCGTAAGTACGTCTACCCAGGTGGGCGAGAAGTAGCCCCAGGAGCTCGGCAGGTAGTCCCGGTGGAGTGAGACGACCGTAATGATGAAGCGCTCGAACCACATCCCGATGTTCGTCGTGATGGAGATCGCAAACATGACCGGGATGCTCCGCCGCATTTTCTTGAACCAGAAAAGCTGCGGAAGCAGGACGTTGCAGGTCAACATGCCGAGGAACCAGGCCCACCCGTAGGGCCCGAGCACGCGAACCTGGAAGAAATAATACGACTCGTACTCGACGCCGGAGTAGTAGGCGATGAAAAACTCGGCGATGTAGGAGAAGGCCACCAGCGACCCCGTCAGGAGGATGACGAGGTTCATCTTTTCCAGGTGCTCTATCGTAATCAGGTTCTCCAGCCCGTACACCTTACGAGCCGCGACGAGCAGCGTCACCACCATAGCGAACCCGGAGAAGATGGCGCCCGCGACGAAGTAGGGCGGAAAGATGGTGGTATGCCAACCGGGGATGAGCGAGACGGCAAAGTCGAACGACACAACCGAGTGCACGGAGAGCACGAGCGGCGTCGCCAGGCCGGCCAGGAGGATGTACGCCTTTTCGTAGTTGCGCCAGTGGCGATTGGCGCCGGTCCACCCCAGCGCGAGGGAGCCGAGCACCCGCTGCCGCAAGACCGTCTTGGCCCGATCCCGCAGCGTGGCGAGGTCCGGGACGAGGCCGACGTACCAGAAGATGAGGGAAACGGTGAAGTAGCTCGACACCGCGAACACGTCCCACATGAGCGGGCTCTTGAACTGCGGCCACATGTCCATCTGGTTCGGGATGGGCGGCATCCAGTAGATAGCGAACCACGGGCGCCCCGTATGGAAGAGCGGGAACATGAGGGCGCAGATGACGGCGAAGATCGTCATCGCCTCGGCAGCGCGGTTGATGGACGTCCGCCACCGCTGCCGCAGCAGGAAGAGGATGGCGGAAATAAGCGTCCCGGCGTGGCCGATACCGACCCAGAAGACGAAGTCGACGATCGGCCAGGCCCACCCCACCGGGATGTTGGTGCCCCACACCCCGATGCCGTTCCAGACCAGATAGCTCAGGCAAGACAGGAAGATGAGCAGGACGAAGCTGGCCAGCGCGAAAGCCAGCAGCCAGCCCACCGGCGACTTCTTCTCTGTATGATAGGAGACGAGCTCGGTTACGTCGTGGAAGGTGAGCCCGCCCCTGACGAGCGGCAGTTCCGCGTCGTAATGGCCGTCACCCCCGGGGTGTACGTGAGCGGGTGCGGTAATCGATGCGTGTTTATCCGCGGCCATCGTGTTTACTGATTGTGTATGGGAGCTTCCGGCGCGGCGCAGGCGCGCGTCGCCAGCCCGCTCAGGCACTCACAAGCCTGGGATTCAAGTTCTTGACCACGCCCTGATGTGTCGTGCGTGGCTTGGTATCCAGTTCCTCGAGCACGGCGTAGTTGCGAGCGACTGCCTTTTCGCGCGACACCTTGCTGTTCGGATCGTTGATATCACCGAAGACGATGGCATCCGTCGGGCACACCTGCTGGCAGGCCGTGAGGATCTCTCCATCCTGGAGCGGACGCTGCTCGATGATGGTGCGCCGTTCCGCCCCACGGATGCGCTGCACGCAGTAGCTGCACTTCTCCATGACACCGCGGAAGCGAACCGTGACGTGCGGGTTCATCGCCATCTGGACCGTCGTTGGCATTGTCTTGGTCCAGTTGTAGAAGTTGAACCGGCGGACCTTATAGGGGCAGTTGTTCGAGCAATACCGCGTGCCGATACAGCGGTTGTAGGTCATCTCGCTAATACCATCCGGCGAGTGGCTCGTCGCATATACCGGACAGACGGGCTCGCACGGCGCATTCTCACATTGCACGCAGAACATGGGCTGGAACTCCATCCCGGCCTCATCGAGGTTCTCCTCGTCGCCCATGTAATAGCGGTCGATCCGGAGCCACATCATCTTACGCCCGCGTGTGACCTCATCCTTGCCTACCACCGGGATGTTGTTCTCGGACATGCACGCGATGACACAGGCGTTGCAGCCGGTGCATCGGTTCAGGTCGATGGACATGCCCCACTGGTGCTGGAAGTAGAGATTCCCCTTGAAGGACGGATCCGCCATCGGGTGGCGTGCCTGCCAGAGTGCCGGGTATTCGTCCCACGGCTCTGCCCCCGGCAGCGGCTCCACCGCCTCCTCTACGAAGTCCGGGGCCTTGCGAAACTCCTCCAACGACGCCGCGCGGATGATCGGCCGCCCTTCCATCGTGCCGTGATCCTGCGTCGTCGCCACGAGAAAACCGGAGTCCACCTTCCGAACGTTTACGCCGACGAGAACGCGGTTGGCTGTGGACGGCCGGAGCGGGTATACGTTTTCACCGACTCCATTCGCCAGGGGGCCGTGCGCATACACGTCGGTATGCGTATCTCTATCGAAGAACCACCCCTTCCGCTCGGGCCGGAAGCTCTTTATGTTGCGGCCGTACCCGAAGTTGACGGTAATGGAATTATCCGCATGACCGGGCACGATCCAGATCGGAAGCCTGATCGTCCGGTCGTTCGCCGCGAGTTCGACGACGTCGGAGTAATACTTACCGTTGTGGTAGAATACCTCCAGGCCCAACTGCTCGGCCGTTTTCGGGCTCATGGCAGCGACGTTATCCCATACCACCTTGGTCGTCGGATCAGGCAACTCCTGTTGCCAGGCGTTGTTGGCAAACCTGCCGTCCAGCAAGGTTGGATCGAGCCGGAAGACGACCTCGACCTGATCCGCTGCAACCGTGGGAACCCGGGCCGCCGTGAAGGCGGCAGCGCCGCTCGTAGTGGAGAACTGCGTATTCGGAACGAACCCGTCGTGTATGGCCTGCGCCCAGCCCTTCTCGAAGTCCCCATTGATAAAACCCTGTTCCTGCCAGTTTTGCCGCACCAGGTCGTAACCAGACGTATGTGTGCCCGTGGCAAGCAGGTTGACCAGTTCGATTTCGGAGATCGCATCGGCATAGAGCGGCGCGATCATCGGCTGTATGGTACTGAGCGTACCGTCGTACGCCCGGCCGTCGCCCCATTGCTCCAGGTAATGCGAGGCCGGAACGTGCCACTGGGCCACCTGGGCGGTCTCGTCGATGTGCAGTCCCTGGTGAATGGTAACTGGCACCCGCTGCATCGCCTCGGCGAAATTCACGTCTCCGGGCGCCGTGTAAACGGGATTGGCGCCTGCCACGATGAGCACATCCACCTGCCCGGCGACCATAGCGCCTGCCAGTTGCCGTAGCTGCGGCAACTGCGGCTGTCGCTGCTGCTCTCCGGTGTCGAGAAGCGTCACACTGCGCCCGATGCTGCCCAGCGCCGCGTTCATCGCCATCGCCAGCGCGTGCACCCATTCAGGCTGCGCATCGCCGGCGATCACGATGGCATCCGGCCCGGCCTGCCTCAAATCATCAGCCGCGGCCTTCACAAAGGGATGGTCCGCATACTGCTGCCCGAGCCCGCCCGCCGCGACGCCCATTTCTTCTGCCACAGCCGCTGCAAAGAAAGGAACGTCGGCGCTCCTGAGGCGAAGGCGGTGGTCTGCCTTGGCGCCGGTGGAGCTGTAGGCGCTTTCGACGACGTAGAGCCGGCTCATTTCATCCTGCGGCGTCATTACGTCGCGGGAGTCGGCAAACGTCAGGTTGTTGTGGACGAAGTTGGGCTCGACGGGATTCAGGAAGTCGCCGTCGAGGCTGAGGACGACGCTCTTCCTGGAAAACTGATAGAACGGGCGCAGCGGGCGCCCAAAGGAGGCCTGAGCGCCCGTGTATACGGGATCATCCCCCTCGGCATTGTACACCACCGTCTCGAGTTGCGGGTACGTCTGTTTCAGGCGATCGACCGCAGCCCGAAAGGTCGGCGACGACGTCTCTTCGGCCAGCAGTACGACGCGCTTCGTCGCCGTCGCCGCCCCGAGTTGCCGGGCGAAGGCCGTGAAGTCGGCCAGGCTGGATTCCTGGCCCTTGTTCAACACTACCTGCGACCGATCCGGATCGTAGAGCGACAGGACGGAAGCTTGCTCAAAGGCGCTCGTCCTTCCGTGCGCCATCGGGTGCTCTGGGTTGCCCTCGACCTTGGTAGGCCGGCCCTCGTGCGTCTCTACCAGAAGGGGCCGCAAGACGCCCCGCAGGGGCATTGCCGTTGCATAGAACAGCGGAATGCCTGGTATGATTTCCTCGGGCCTGTGGCTGTAAGGCAGGATCTCCTCGGCCGGCTTGCGGCATGCCGTCATGCCTGCCATCGCGATCGAAGCGCCCATCAACTGCAGGAA
>DASSAV010000376.1:0-8849 GCA_035699265.1 Rhodothermales bacterium | reverse complement strand
AGATGATCCGGAGGCGGAAGCGGCGGAGCCGGAGGGAGCGCCAGCCGCGGAATCGGAGGTGGAGGGAGCAGAGGAAGGGGAGCCTGTGGCGGAGGAGAACGTGGCGGAAGAGTCGAAACCGGACGTTCCAGGCATTTCGGCAACGGTGGATGAGATCGAGCGGATCAAGCGGATTTTGAAGGATCTGGAGTGAGGTGGTCGGCAGTCAACAGTTTGCGGCAGAGAATCCGGGGCTGAAAAGGAGACGGGGAGTCTACGCGCGGAGGAGGGTAGGAAGGGTGTGGGGAAGATGCACTCCAATAGCATGGAAAGGGTATGACGGGCGATGAGAAACGGGTAATGGGGCTGGTCATATGGAGCACAGGGTGTTTGAGACGGCTTTGAATGGTGCGGGGTATCGGGCTGCGGTGGAGGCGGCGACAGAGACGATACGGACGCGGACGGGACTGCGGCCCAGAGTGGGGATCATTCTGGGTACGGGGCTGGGCGCGCTGGCGCAAGAGATCGACGTGGAGGCCGGCATTCCGTACGACCAGATACCGGGCTTTCCGCTATCGACGGTGGAGTCGCACGTGGGCCGATTGTTGTTCGGGCGAATTTCCGGGGTGCCCGTCGTGGCGATGCAGGGGCGTTTTCACCTGTACGAAGGGTACACGGCGCCCCAGGTTGCGTTTCCGGTGCGGGTGCTGGCCACCCTGGGGGTCGATACCCTGCTGATCTCCAACGCGGCGGGCGGGATGAACCCGCTGTTCCGGCGCGGCGACCTCATGCTGCTTACCGACCACATCAACTTGCAGGGCGTGAATCCGCTGACGGGTCCGAACGAAGACGACTGGGGCCCGCGTTTCCCCGACATGAGCGAGCCGTACGACGTGGCGCTTCGGGCGGTAGCGGAGCAGAAGGCGCTCGACTTGAGGATCAAGCTTCAGCAAGGCGTGTACGTATCCGTGCTCGGGCCGAATATGGAGACGAAGGCAGAGTACCGGTTTTTGAGGACGATCGGGGCGGATGCGGTCGGGATGAGCACGGTGCCGGAGGTCATTGCGGCCCGGCACATGGGGCTGCGCGTGATGGCGATCTCGGTCATTACGGACGAGTGCTTTCCGGACGCCCTGGAGCCGGTGTCCATCGAGGACGTGCTGGCTGCGGCGGGAAAGGCCGAGCCGAAGCTGGCGGCCGTCATGAAGGCGGCCGTTGAGGAGATCGGGGTGCGGGAATCTGTCGCTTGAATTGGAGCTAGAATTGGTGCAAGCGTTTCCTACTGTTCACGATATGGGCTTGGGCGGCATCTGCGGCGGTACGATTTTAGTGTTGGAGCGCACGGAGGGCGTGCGTCGTTTGTCCAACGTAGAGGCGGAAATTCAATGGCGCCAGACGAAATCTGGGATGAGTATCAGTGGGAAGCGTTCCTGACGGAGCATGACCGGCGATTCGACCGGTTCATGGCCGATCTATATGCCTTCATGCGGCTTCAGCCGCCTCCTCGCACGCGCGACCGGGCGGCGTACCGCCTCTGGAAGGAGAATCTGCGGTCGTATCTGATCGCGAAAGGGTGGAAGCACCTGGGATTTTCGTCAGAGGGCGACGGCGCGCTGCCGGAGCACGACGTTTCGCTCCCGCTGGACGAGGGGGTTCTCGGTGAAGACCTGCTGGAGGAGTCGGATGAGGTGTACGAGCCTCCGGCCTACCGGCGCGCGCTCCGTCTCGGCAGAGAGGTGCTCGGCTGGGCGAACTCGCTGCCGCCGTCGCTGAAGGACAGCACGCTGGTCCAGTTTTGCTCCAGCGTGATCGAGATTGCCTCCAACATTTCCAAAGGCCACCTGATCGGGTACGAGCGGGAGACCATCGGTGGCAACATCGCGTGCGTGAAGCGAGGGCTGCACGCGGCCAACACGGCGCTGGAGTGCCTTCACGAGATGAAGAAGGCGACGTTCATGCGGTCCGAGGTGTACGCGAACCTGTACGAGCAGACGTACGAATTGCGGAACAGCCTGGCGCTGTACGTGCTGGACCTGCGCGAGCGGTCTTCGCTGGGGATCGATTAGCAATTAACAGTTAGCAGTCGGCAGTTAACAGTTTGCGATGCTGGCATGCTTTGTTCGTGTGGCTGCCCGACGCGATGAACGGCTCACGCCATTTTCCGGACCCAGTCGGTGATTTTTTTGACCAGGACCGCGGCGACGACGGTTTTGGCGGCGCCGATGGCGGTCTCGCCGAAGTCCACGCCCGCGCTGGCCTTCTTTTTCACCGTCTTGCTGAGGTCGCGGGCGTCGTGTTGGAGTTCGTGCGCCGCCTTATCTGCTGCTTTCCGGACGTCGCCGCTCACTTCACTCACCCGTTCGGCAACCGTCTCACCGAAGTCTGCGGCCCGACGGGCAACGCTTCCACCCGCTCCGGCCGCCCGCATGGCCAGTGTACTGCCTGCCACAGCGGCGCCTGCGGCGATGGCCTCACCGATGTCGCTGGCGTAGTCGCGCGCGAGGTCGGCGTAGTCGAATGCGCGGTGGCGAAGACGCTCAGGGAGGGTCGGCGGAGGCGGGGCAACCGCACGGAACGTGGAAGCGAGCAGCTTGCCGAAGACGATGCCGCCCCCCACTGCGATGGCGGCGGCCAGGGTTGGATTCTCCTCGATCCAATCCTGCGCCTTTTGCGTCGCCTGCGCCACATCGACCTTTTCGATCTCGGCGCGCAGGCGGGCGACCGCGTCGTTCATCTCGCGGCGGGCACGCTCGTACGCTTCGGTAATGTCCCGCGTTTGCTGGTCGATCTGATCCTGGGCCACGTCTACCGGCTCTGTGCCGGCGGCTTGCTGCCCTCCTTTATTTTGTGCTTCCACGTTAAAACCTCCTGATAAGCTATGGTGATACTTCCGCCGGTGTCGTACCCGGCCTGCCGATACGGACGTTCAGTCCCTTAACATGACCCCGAGAAAGACGCCGACAGCGAAGCCGCCAATCATGGCGATCGCCTGGTTCTCCCGAATCCAATTCACGACTTCCCGCTGGAATCCGGTGAGATCCAGGTCGGACTCGGCATGATATTCGGAGAGATACAGGTCGTCCGGTGTCACGTCCGGGCCCAGTTCGGGCTCCGGCAAGCTACCGCCGTCGGACGCCGCGTCCGAGTCCGCGCTACTATAAACGTCAGCCATGTGCCTCCGCGATTCGTTCCGGGTTCAGTCTCGTCCAATGAGCAAGCCGATCACAACACCGAGCATGACGGCCCCACCGAGGGACCGGGCCGGGTGCTTTCGGACAAAGGACTGCCCGCCGTCGTACATCCGGCGTGCCTGGTTTGACAAGTCGCCCGCCGTTCCCGAGAGCCGGTTGAAATATTCCGTGGCCGTCTCCTGGAGATGCGCCACGTCCGGCGTGGGGCCGGCAGCTTCTTTGGCGACGTCGTTTTGCTTCCGTCCGGTTTCACGCGGAGGCCGCTTCGGGGCGCCCCTGGTCGTTTTCACCTCCTCACCGGACGGCTGTGGACTCGCCTGATCCGGAGTCTTGGCCGGGCTGCGAGTTGATTTCGATTTCGGACTATTTTGTTTCGGCATGGTGGTCGAGTATCTGTAATGGATGGAGTGTACGACGCAGGAATACGATACGCGCGCGCACGCCTACCTGCTCCACTGCGCTCACAAACGGCACAATGTCATACCCGTTCGCTGACAGGATTGTGCAAAATAGACCGCCGACCGTGGACCGCAGACCTCCGCTGAAAAGGAGACGAGGAGTCTACGAGCGTAGGAGGACAGGAAGCGTGTGGGGGTTTGGGGGAAGGTGCACTCCATTATCGTGGAAAGGGTATCAGATCGGTCGGCAGCGTACAACAGCAAGCCCCGTCAGGAGCAGGCGACCGTCGCGGCGGTCAGTCCAGCAACACGTCCCGGCGGCCATGACGGGTGAAAAATCAGCAGCAAGTTAAACAAACAGCAGTACTTGGAATTACCGGGATGCCGTTCATTTGCACAGACTGTTTTATCTTCTCCGCACAGTCGTGTGGTTTACACGAGCCGGTACGATTTAAGATGGTGAGACGTTACTGTCTATGATAAGATTTTATCCTTCCGAAGAACGAAACCGGACAGGTGGGCGTTGTTTTTCCAAATTAATTACCTGACCGCCCCTCTTCACGTCCGGCAGGCAAACGATTGGCGGGCTCCAGTCCGGAGTATGCGCCACTCGAACATGAAGTTACTCGGTCCCGCAGCTCAATTCTTCCGGTATTCTATGGTCCTGCGATTTTCGGCCTTCATTCTGCTCATCGGTATCTTCGTAGCTGTTCTCCACCCTTCGTCCGCCCGCGCCCAGGCGGAGCCGGGGACCCCTGAAAAGGAGTTCGCTACGGCTTTCCAGCTCTATAGCAACCAGTTGTACGAGCAGGCCATTCACGATTTTCAGGCGTTCCGCACCGAGTATCCGGGCCATATCAGCATTCCGGAGGCCCTTTACTACCAGGCCGAGTCGGCGCTGGCGCTCGGGCGGGAGGACGAGGCGGTCCGTCTGTTCGACCTGTTCCGGCAGGAGTACCCGGAGCACCCGCTGGCGATGCAAGCCTCCCTGGCGGTAGGGAAGTATTTCTTCGACGCCGGAGATTACGAGCGCGCCATCGACATGCTGAAGGGGGTGCTGGCGTCGCGCCCGCCCGAGGAGATCGGCGCGAAGACGCTCTACCTGATGGCCGAATCCGCCCTGGCGAGCGGCCGCACGGACGAGGGGCTGGACTATTACCGGCGGGCCGCCGCCGAGTACCCCGGCGCCACGGCGGCGCCCCGCGCGCTCTTCGCGTTGGGGTACAGACAAGTAGCGCTGGAACGTCTGGAAGACGCCGCCCGCACGTTTGAGGTGCTCGCCTCGAAATATCCGGCTTCTCCCTACGTAAAAGACGTGGGCCTGGTCCTGGCCAACGTCTATTTCCAGCTCCACGATTACGAAAACGTGATCGACGAGGTAGAGCGGCGGCGGGGGAGCCTGGAGGGAGAGGCGCTGGAGCGGGCGGACTTCCTCGCGGGCGAGTCCTACAACAAGCTGGGCGATTTCGCACAGGCAGAGACGTACTATCGGAGGCTTACAGAAGGCCGGCCCGGCAGTCCGTACTATCGTTCCGCCGAATACGGGCTGGGGTGGACGTACTATCAGGACGAGAACTACGCACGGGCGGCAGAGCAGTTTGAGGCCGCACGCCAGCAATCGGGTGACTCGCTGGCGGAGAAGGCGACGTACTACGAAGGGGTGAGCCGCCGGCTGGCGGGGGCATCTGCGGAAGCCATCAGCCTCTGGCAGCAGTACCTGGACCGCTGGCCGGACGGGGCGCTGGCGCAGCACGCGCTCTATGAGACGGCGCTGGCCTACTACGATGCCGGGCGGTGGGAGGAGGCCGAGCAAGCCCTGAACCGCTTCGTCAGGCAGTACGCCGACATCGACAGCCTCGGGCAGGCGTGGTACTTGTTGGGCAACGTGAACGTGGCGCTCGGAGAGACGGATGCCGCCCTGCGCAACTACGACCGGGCGCTCTCGTCCATCGGGATGCCGGCGGGGGCAGAGGACGAGATCGCGTACCAGCAGGCGCGGGCGCTCTACACGAGGGGGCAGTACGCGCAGGCGGCCGACGCGCTGTACAGCTACTTCCAGGAGCACGGGGACAGCGACCGGGCGGGCGATGCCCTCTTCTGGGCAGCCGAGAGCAACTTCCAGGCCGACCGCATGGACAACGCGGTGCGGCTGTTCCTGCAATATACCGACGCATTCAGCGGCGGAGCGCATGCGGACGCCGCCCAGTACGCGCTGGCGTGGTCGTATTTCAAGAAGGGAGAATACGGGCGCGCCGCCGAGAACTTCGAGCAGTTCCTGAGCCAGTACCAGCAGCAGGACGGCGACATTCCGTACCGCACGGATGCCACACTTCGGCTCGGGGACAGCTACTACGCGCTCAAGCGCTATTCGGACGCGGTACAGGCCTATGGCCGGGCGGCGGACGAGGGTGGGGGGAAAGATTACGTGCTGTATCAGACCGGACAGGCCAGGGCCAATTCCGGCAACACCGACCGGGCCATCGCCACCTTTCAGCAACTGCTGCAGCAGTATCCGCAGAGCCAGTGGGCGGAGGAAGCCCAGTACAAGATCGGCTCGCTTTATTTCCAGACGCAGCAGTACGATCAGGCTATCGCCGAATACCAGAAGCTGATCGACACGTGGCCCCGCGATCCGCTCGCGGCGCGGGCGCAGTACAGCATTGGCGACGCGCTCTACAACGCCGGGCGGCTGGACGAGGCTGTAACGGCATACCGGGCCGTGCTGGACGACTATCCGAAGAGCCCCTTCACGGGTGAAGCGGCCTCCAGCATTCAGTTCGCGCTGATGAGCGCCGGGAAAAAGCAGCAGGCCAAGCAGATCCTGGACAGCTACACCAAGAACAACCCGGACTCACCGGTCACCGAGGAACTGCGCTTCCGGCAGGCTGAAGTCGCCTACCAGAGCGGTGATACTGACGAGGCCCTGCGGGCGTTCAAGGACTTCGTTTCGGTCGGGAACGACCCAGCCCTCCTGGCCGACGCCTATTACTACATGGCGGAAATCCTGGTCGCTCGCGGCCACGACAGTGAGGCGGAGGCATACATCCGGCGGATCATCCAGGATTACGAGGACAGTCCCCGCCGGGCCGACGCCGCCCTGCTGCGCGGCAACCTGTACCTGAGCAAGCAGCTTTACAGCGACGCCATCGACAACTTCCGGCTGGCCGAATCAGACGACAACGGAAGCCTGCGCACGAAGACGGAGGCGCGGTACGGTGAAGCCCGCGCCCTGCTGGGCCTGGGGCAGACGGACGAGGCGGAAAAGCTGCTGGGAGATGCGCTCCAGCAAGACCCCAACTCGCCGGAAGCAGCATCCGCACTGCTCGGGATCGCGCAGCTCTACGAGCAGCAGAACAGGACCGAGGACGCCCTGCGGTACTACCGGCAGGTAGTGGATCAGAGCAGGGACGACACCGGGGCCGAGGCGCTCTATCGGCTGGGCAACCTCCTGCTCGAGACCGGGGACGCCGATGCCGCCGTGAAGGAGCTGGATCGGATTCCGGCCCTGTATCCAGACTTTCCGAAGTGGATCGCGCAAGGCTATCTGACCGAGGCCAAAGCCTATCAGGCGCTCAACCAGACCAGCGACGCCGCCCGCATGTACGACCTCGTCATCAACCGGTTCGGCGATACCGAGTACGCCCGGACGGCGAAAGCAGAGAAAGAATCCCTCTAGCCGGCCGGCGGCCAATCTCGCTTCCCGTCTTCTCCTTCAGATCGTCCCTGTCGAATCCTACGTCCATGACCCGAATCCTTCTTTTCCTCAGCCTCACCTCCGTCCTGTTCGCCGGGGCGGCCTTCGCCCAGGACAACGGCCAGGGGAACCAGCCCGCCCTGCCTGAAATCGCTCCGAACGAGGTGGAGATCCGGGGCCAGCTGGATCCCTCGCTGCCGTCCCTGCAACGCCAGCCGTTGACCGGGTTCGGCAGGCCCGAGCACGTGGCCGGGCTCCCGCCGGAGCGCGAACCGTACGCCGAAACGTACGAGCAGGCCAACCTGCCGCAGAGCCCGCTGCGCGGTCCGGAGCCGCCGGACATCTCCTCCCTGGTTGGGAAACCGCCTGTCAACGGCGAGTTCGAAGCGAGCGCCGGGCGGTACTTCAGCCGTGTGGTGAAGGGCTACACCGCCTTGCCTGCCAGCGACAAGACTTCCTTCTACGGCCGCGTGGAGTACGAAGGGTCCGACGGGTTCGTGCCGGCCGGGGGCGCCCCTGACATTACGTCCGAGTACGACGACATGAAGGGCGGCGTCGGCGTGCAGACCATTTTCTCAAGGCTGATCGGAGGCGTGGAGTTTGATGGGCTGTTCAATAAATATGCGCTGTACGGGGCCTCCCTGTCCTCAGAAAGGGCATTGCCGGTGGTGCCGGATCGGAGTGGTAAACATGGGGCCGGGAGCCTGTGGCTCCGCAGCCACGGAGACACCCGCACCCAGTTCCAGGCGCGCGCCACGTACGGCGGCACGCGGTTCGAGACGACGGCAAGCGACGGCTCGACCACTATTTCCAGCACTCAGCGCGACGAGCAGCTTTTCAGCCTCACGTCGGACGTGCAGGCGCCGATCCCCGGCGGCAAGATCTTCGGGGCGCTCGACTTCGGCACGGCGACGTTGAACGACGGCAACGGGAACACCGGCGTCCAGACCGTCGATGCAGGCGGCGGCTTCCGATTCTTTTACCGCCAGAACATCGCGCTCACCCTCGGCGCGCAACTGCTGAACTACGCGGTCGATCCGGGGGGCGCGTCAAAGGAGCAGCACACCTATTTCTCGCCCGACGTGAGACTGGAGATCTATCCGGCACACGGCATCCAGCTCTACGCGCGGAACGCGCCCGGCATCGAGCGCAACACGCTGGCCTCCCTGTTCGAGACGAATCCATTTCTGAGACCGTCGCCTGAGGTGGAGCCTACCGTGAAAACGATCAACGCGGAGGCTGGGGCGGGGCTGTTCTTCGGGCCGGTACGTATCCAGGGCCGGGCAGGCTACCAGCGGATGCCTAACTACCTGTACTTTGAGCGATCCCCATTCTTTGCCGGCGACAGCTACACGGGTCTCATTCAGGCCCGTTACGGCAAAGCCCAAGTTGCATACGCCGGGGGCGACCTATCCGTTGTGCTGCCTGGAGGGTTTCAGGCGACGATCGGCGGAACCGTGCGAGATGGAAGCCTCGAAAATGCCGACGTTGATTTCCTTCCGGATGACCCGGCCCCCTTGCCGCCCGGCGAAAGCACGATCATTCCGTACTTCGGCCCCATCACCGGACACGGCATCCTTTCCTACT
>DASSAV010000375.1:0-6565 GCA_035699265.1 Rhodothermales bacterium | reverse complement strand
GGCGGCTGCACGACTGGCTAACGGAATCTCGCGTATTGAAGTCGACGAGCCTGGTGGCTTGACGGCGTTCGCGTGTTCATGCATTTGAGTGATAACGTGTTGATGGTTTCAGGAAGACAGCCCGTGAGGTTCCCCAACCTTCAACTTTCAACCTTCTAACTTTCCAACTCTTGAACGCAGTAATGGTGGAGACGGTAAGGGACCGGCGCGCAGAAGGCTTGCATACGGCGCGAGAGCCCAGAGTAGCTGTTTTTGCGGGGCCGCAGGAGATCAGGATCGAGGCGTTCGAGCCGCCCGCGCCGGGGGCGGGTGAGGTCAGGGTGCGCCTGGAAGGATGCGGCGTATGCGCCTCCAACATCCCCGTGTGGGAGGGGCGCCCGTGGTTCCAGTACCCGATGGAGCCGGGCGGTCCGGGCCACGAAGGCTGGGGCGTGATCGACGCGGTTGGCGAAGGGGTGGAGGGCTTATCGGAGGGCGACCGGGTCGCTATGCTGTCGTACCACGCCTACGCCACGCACGACCTGGCGCCAGCAACCGACGTCGTCAAGCTGCCGGAGAGCCTGGAAGGGCAGCCCTTTCCGGGCGAGCCGCTGGGGTGTGCCCTCAACATTTTCCGGCGCTCTGAGATTGAGGCGGGGCAGACGGTCGCCATCCTCGGCGTCGGATTCCTGGGCGCGCTCCTGACGAAGCTGGCCTCCGAAGCGGGCGCCCACGTGATCGCAGTCTCCCGGCGTCCGTTCTCACGCGAGATCGCACACGCGATGGGCGCTGCGGAAATCCTTCCCATGGAGGATCACGGCAGAGTCATCGAGGAGGTAAGATCGCTAACGGACGGGCGTATGTGCGAGCGGGTGATCGAGGCGGTAGGCAAGCAGGGACCCCTGGATCTTGCCGGTGAGTTGACCTGTGAGCGGGGCCGGATGATGATTGCCGGCTACCACCAGGACGGCGCCCGGCAGGTGAACATGCAGCTCTGGAACTGGCGCGGAATCGACGTCATCAACGCGCACGAGCGTGAACAGGCCGTGTATCTCCGGGGCATCCGCGATGCTGCGGAAGCAGTCGTTGCAGGCCGCATCGATCCTGCGCCGCTGTTTACGAATACCTTCACTCTGGAAGAACTCCCGGATGCGCTCCGGATGGCACAGGAGCGGCCCGAAGGGTTCATGAAGGCGCTGGTGATGTGTTGAAGTGTTCGCGTGTTGATGTGTTCAAGAGGGTGTGTGTTATGGGGTTGTCGATGCCAGATTCGTTTTACCGTCCCTCGAATCGTCGCTGAATCCAAAATCCAAATGGACATGACGGAAGTGATAGCGCGACAGAAACAGGTGGACGTTGTAGTGAGACCGCGGCTCGGATTCGTCGGGGTGGGGTGGATCGGCCGGAACCGGATGGAAGCGCTGGCCCACACAGAAGCCGTCGAGATCGCCGGAATCGCCGATCCCGTAAGTGAGCTGGCCGAGTCGGCCCATGAAGCTGCGCCGGAGGCCGAACTGGTTGGGAGCCTGGACGAGCTATTGGAGCAGGATCTGGACGGGATCGTCATCGCCACGCCCAGCGCTCTGCACGCGGAGCAGTCGATGCAGGCGCTGGCTGCCGGCATGGCGGTGTTCTGTCAGAAGCCGCTCGGGCGCACGGCGGAAGAGACTCGGCGGGTCGTGGAGGCCGCCCGGCGCGCGGACCGGCTGCTCGGCGTCGACCTCTCGTACCGGCACGTCGAAGGCATCCGCAAGATGCGCGAGATGGTCCAGGCCGGTGAGATCGGCGACGTGTTTGCGGTCGACCTCGTCTTCCACAATGCGTATGGGCCCGACAAGCCCTGGTTTCACGATCCGAAGCTTGCCGGCGGCGGCTGTGTGATCGACCTCGGCATCCACCTCGTCGATGCCGCCTACTGGGTGCTCGGCGCCCCGGCGCTTGCCGGTGTCACCAGCCGGTTGTTTTCAAAGGGCGAGCCGCTCGCGGGGCGCACCGACCGGGTCGAGGACTATGCCGTCGCCCGGCTCGACCTGGAGGGCGGGACTGCGGTGAACCTGGCCTGTTCGTGGTATCTCTCCGCAGGGTGCATGTGCGCGATCGGGCTAACATTTTACGGGACGAAAGGGGGGCTGTCGCTCCACAACGTCGATGGTTCGTACTTCGACTTCGTGACCGAGCTTTGCCGGGGCACTCAGCGGGAAGTGATCGCGGGTCCGCCGGACGATTGGGGCGGGCGGGCCGCCATCGCCTGGGCGCAGCAGTTGGCCGAGAGCAACCGTTATGACCCCGGAATAGAAGAAATCGTCCCCGTGGCGGAGACACTGGACCGGGTGTACGGCCGGGGCCGGGCCTGAAGGTATGTTCGTTGCAGGATCGTCCAGAATGGGCCGAAACGGTCGACGTGAGAAGGTGTACTTGGAAGAAGCCGGTTCGGTGTAGAATAAGCCGGTTCGGGGTCCCGGCGATGCGGGCAGGCGGGTTCACAGGGGCGAAGGATCGAAAGGAGGGTGGAAGTACAGAAGAAACCATATCCAACACGTGTGCTGATGACGGCGGACACCGTCGGCGGCGTGTGGACGTACACGCTCGAATTGTGCCGGGCGCTGGCGCCCCAGGGCATTCGGGTGGCGCTCGCCACCATGGGGGCCTGGCTCGACGCGGAGCAGCGCGCTGCCGTGCAGGCCCTGCCAAACGTCGACCTCTTCGAGCGTGCCTGTAAGCTGGAGTGGATGGAAGACCCCTGGGCGGACGTGGAAGCAGCAGGGGCGTGGCTGTTGGAGGTGGAACGCGCGTTCAGGCCGGACGTCATCCACCTCAATAACTTCGTACACGGCGCGCTGCCCTGGCGGGAGCCGGTGCTAGTCGTCGGCCACTCCTGCGTCTCGTCCTGGTTCGAGGCTGTGAAGGGCACCCGGCCGACGCCGGAATGGGATCGGTATTGCCGCGAGGTGGCGCGGGGACTGCGTGCCGCCGACCTCGTCACCGCGCCGAGCCACACGATGCGCTCCGCCCTGACGAAGCACTACGGGCCCATCTCGACCGGTCCGGTGGTGCCCAATGGGCGACGCGCGCAGGATTACCGGTCGGGTCGAAAGGAGCCCTTGTATCTGACGTCCGGCCGCCTGTGGGACGAGGCCAAGAATGTCGGTGTGCTGGACCGGATCGCCCCGACACTGCCGTGGCCGGGCTATGTAGCGGGGGAGGAGGTCCATCCGGATACGGAGGGCGAGGCCGCGTTCGACGGCCTGCGGCGGCTGGGACGGCTGGCGCCGGCGGAGCTGGCGGAATGGATGGGCCGAGCCTCGATCTATGTGTTACCGGCCCGCTATGAGCCGTTCGGCCTGTCGCCGCTGGAGGCGGCGCTGGCCGGGTGTGTGCTCGTGCTGGGCGATATCCCCAGCCTGCGCGAAGTGTGGGGCGATGCGGCCTGCTTCGTGCCTCCGAACGACGCCGATGCCCTCCGGGAGGTGCTGCTGAACCTCATGGCGGACGAGACATTCCGGAACGAGAAAGCGGCGGCGGCCCGGCGGAGGGCGCTCACCTACACGCCCGAACGGATGGCCGAAGGGTACCTGAACCTGTATGGAGCGCTCCTGGCCTGGCGCGGGCACACCGCGCATCGGACGTTGCGCACGACCTCGGCGGACGCATGAACATAGCTGTTTTCTGCCACTCCCTCATCTCCGACTGGAACCACGGAAACGCCCACTTCCTGAGGGGCGTCGTCTCCGAACTCCAGGCGCGTGGGCATGGCGTATCCGTGTACGAGCCCCGGAACGCCTGGAGCCTTGAAAACCTGTTGCAGGAACACGGGGAGGCGCCGATCCGGGCGTTCCAGACGGCGTATCCCACGCTGAACAGCACCCGGTACGACCCGGGCTCGCTGGACCTGGATCGGGAGTTGGCGGGGTGCGACCTGGTGATCGTCCACGAATGGAACGACCCCGATCTGGTGCGGCAGATCGGCGCGCACCGCCGGCGGGTGGGATCGTACCGGCTGCTCTTCCACGACACGCACCACCGCGCAGTCACCGCGCCGGAACAGATGGGAGCGTACGACCTCTCGGCGTACGACGGGGTGCTGGCCTTTGGGGAGGCGATCCGCAGGATCTACCTGTCGCGGCGGTGGACGCCTCGGGCGTGGACGTGGCACGAGGCGGCCGACTCGCGGGTCTTTCGCCCGGTAGATGCCACGGAAAAGGAAGGCGACCTCGTCTGGATCGGCAACTGGGGGGATGAGGAGCGCACGGTGGAACTGCACGAGTTTCTGCTGGGGCCCATCAAAGCGCTCGGCCTGCGTGCGCGGGTACACGGCGTCCGCTACCCCGAGCACGCCCGGTCCGCGCTCGACGGGGCGGGGATCGCGTACGGGGGCTGGCTGCCGAACTACCGGGTGCCGTCGGCCTTCGCCCGGTTCGGGGTGACGGTTCACGTCCCACGCCGCCCCTACGTGAAGGCGCTGCCCGGCATACCGACGATCCGCCCCTTCGAGGCGCTGGCGTGCGGCATACCGCTGGTATGCTCGCCCTGGGACGATGCGGAGCACCTGTTCACGCCGGGGCGAGATTACCTGGTTGCGCGGAACGGGGACGAGATGAAGGTTCACCTCCATACCCTCATCCACGAGCCGGAGTACGCGCGCAGCCTGGCCGAGCATGGCCGCCGCACGATCCTGGCCCGGCATACCTGCGCGCACCGGGTGGACCAACTCCTTTCGATCTGCAGCGAGCTGGGAATCGGTGCCACAACATCGGCCGCAGCTTAACTGACGTTCAATCCTTCTAACTTTCTATCAACCCCGGAATCCTCAACTCGCTAACCCTCAACCCGCCCATTTCATGCCAGGCCTCAACATCGCGTTTTTTGGTTCGAGTCTCGTGTCGGCGTACTGGAACGGTGCGGCGACGTATTACAGGGGCGTGATCCGCGCGCTGCACGCGCGCGGGCACACGGTCACCTTCTACGAGCCCGACGCATTCGACCGGCTCGAACACCGCGACATTCCTGATCCGGAGTATGCCCGCAGCGTCGTCTATGAGCCCACAGAGGAGGCTGCCCGGCGCATGCTGGACGAGGCGAGAGGGGCCGACCTGGTCGTAAAGGCGAGTGGGGTAGGGGTCCTGGACGGTTTTCTCGAAGAAGCCGTGCTGGCGTTGCAGGGGCCGGATACACGGGTTGCTTTCTGGGACGTTGACGCCCCGGCGACGCTGGACCGCGTGCAGAACGATCCCGCCGACCCGTTCAAGCCGCTGATCCCGGAATACGACCTCGTGCTCACGTACGGCGGGGGAGACCCTGTCGTGCAGGCGTACGAAGCGCTCGGCGCCCGTCGCTGCGTCCCCGTCTACAACGCACTGGACCCGCGCACGCACCACCCCGTGGGGCCGGATCCCCGGTTCGAGGCTACTCTCGGCTTCCTGGGGAACCGGATGCCGGACCGCGAGATGCGCGTGTGGGAGTTCTTTTTCAACGCCGCGAAGGAGCTTCCGGGTGAGCGCTTCTTGCTGGGTGGGAACGGCTGGGGCCAGCACGTTCCGGATGCCCTGAACATCCGGTATCTCGGGCACGTGTACACGCGCGACCACAACGCCTTCAACTGCACGCCGCTCGCCGTATTGAACATCAGCCGGGAGAGCATGGCGCGCTACGGGTTCTCGCCAGCCACGCGGGTCTTCGAGGCGGCGGGCGCGGGCGCCTGCTTGATTACCGACGCATGGGAGGGGATCGAACAGTTCCTGGAGCCCGGCTCTGAATGCCTCGTGGCACACAGTGGACACGACGTGGCCGATATCCTGCGAAACCTGGACCCGGCGCAGGCGCAGGCGATGGGCCGTGCAGCGATGGACCGCGTACTGTCTGAACACACGTATGCGCACCGGGCGCGGCTGCTCGAAGCCGTTCTGGAGGAGGCGCGTTCGCTGCGCGGGCAGGAGGTGGTATGATGCAGCCGCCACTCGACATCGTCATCCTGGGGCTTTCCATTACCTCCTCGTGGGGGAACGGCCACGCCACCACGTACCGGGGACTCGTGCGCGAACTGGACCGGGCGGGGCACGGCGTCCTGTTCCTGGAGCGCGACGTGTACTGGTACCGGGACAACCGTGACATGCCGAAGCCCCCGTTCGGAAGCCTGCAATTGTACGACGATCTCGAAGAACTGCGCGACCGCTTCACGTCGCATGTCCGCCGGGCTGATCTGGTGATCGTCGGCTCCTACGTTCCGCAGGGGGTCGAAGTCGCAGAGTGGGTACTGCAGCATGCGACGGGCACGGTCGCCTTCTACGACATCGACACGCCGGTTACCCTGGCCAGGCTGCGGCGGGGCGACGCCGAGTACCTCACCCCCGCGCTGATCCCGCGTTTTGACCTGTACCTCTCGTTCACGGGCGGTCCCATGCTGGGCGTACTGGAACAGGTGTACGGCGCGCCGATGGCGCGCGCCCTCTACTGCTCCGTCGATCCCGAACTGTATTACCCGGAGGCGGCGAAGACACGCTACGATCTCGGCTATCTAGGGACGTACAGTGACGACCGGCAGCCGCCGCTCGAACGCCTGATGCTGGAGCCGGCGCGGAGGTGGAGGGCG
>DASSAV010000374.1:0-4972 GCA_035699265.1 Rhodothermales bacterium | reverse complement strand
TGTGCGAGAAGGGCGGGTCGGCGATGAGATCCTGCCGCGCGAAGACCACCATCTCGCGCAGCATCTTGGCCGCGCGGTAGCCGCCTTCCTCCTCTACGAAGAACCGCCGCAGGCGCTGCGGCGTGAGGTCCCCGGCGACGTGCGGGGCGAACGCAGCGCGCAACGCGAGGTGGAGCGCATCCTCGTCAACCGCTTCGCCCCCCCGAGCGTGCTCGTCGACGCCGGGCAGCAAGTGCTGCATTTCCAGGGGTCGACCGGCGCGTACCTCGAACCGCCCGCCGGCACGGCGAGTTTCGACGTATTGAAGATGGCGCGGGAGGGCCTGATGCTGCCATTGCGCGCCGCCCTCAACCAGGCCAGGAAGGAAAACAAGGCCGTCCGGAGGGAGGACGTCCACTTCAGGCGCAACGGCGGCGCCCACGCGGTGAACCTGGAAGTCATTCCGCTGAAGAACCTGGCCGAGCGCTGTTTTCTGATCCTGTTCGAGGAGCCGGGGGGGGATGGCCGCGCTGCGTCCCCGGAGAGCGCCGCGGCCGGCGACGGGAAGGCCCCCCTGACGGAGGAGGAAGAATCGGGCCGCATCGCCGAGCTCGAAACGGAGCTCTCCGAGACGCGCGACTATCTCCAGTCCTTGCAGGAACAGCACGAGTCGGCCAACGAGGAGCTCCAGGCCGCCTACGAGGAAGTCGAGTCGGCCAACGAAGAACTGCAGAGCATCAACGAGGAACTGGAGACCTCCAAGGAAGAGCTGGAGTCGGCCAACGAAGAGCTGACCACCGTAAACGAGGAGATGTCCAACCGGAACGTCGAGCTCGACCGCCTGAACAACGACCTGGTCAACCTCCAGACGTCGGCGAAGCTGGCGGTCGTGGTGCTGGGGCGCGACCTGGCGATCCGCCGTTTCAGCGCGCAGGCCGAGAAGCAGTTGGACCTGCAGGCGACCGACGTGGGGCGGCCGATCAACCACGTCCGGCATGGGCTGGCCCTCGAAGAGAATCCGGAGTCCCCGATCGACCTGGAGACCCTGGCCGCCGAAGTCATCTCCTCGGTACGCGAGCAGGAATACGAGGTGCGGGACCAGGCCGGCCGCTGGTTCTCGCTGCGGGTCCGCCCCTACATCACGCTCGACAACAAGGTGGACGGCGCGGTGCTCGTGCTGGTGGACATCGACGCGCTCAAGCGCAGCGAGCAGGCCATCGCCGCGACGCGCGATTACGCCCAGAACGTGGTGGACACCGTGCGCGAGCCGCTGCTCGTGCTCGATGGCACGCTCCGCGTCGAAAGCGCCAACCGCTCCTTCTACAAGACCTTCCACGCCACGCCCGCCGAGACGGCCGGCAGGTTCATCTACGACCTGGGAAAGCGCCAGTGGGACATCCCGCGCCTGCGCGAGTTGCTGGAGGGGATCCTGCCGCAAAGCACCAGCATCGAAGACTTCGAGGTCACACACGATTTCGAACAGCTGGGCCCCCGCACCATGCTGCTCAACGCCCGGCGCATCCACGACCCGCAGCGAAACGCCGAGCGCATCCTGCTGGCGATCGAGGACGTGACGGATGCCACAGAATCTCGAAGAGAACTCGAGGCATCTGAGGAAAAGTACCGCGCCCTGTTCACGTCTATCGACGAAGGCTTTTGCATCATCGAGAAGGTCGACGGCGAGGCGGACGCGCCCCTGGATTTCCGCTACGTCGAAGCCAACCCGGCCTTCGCCGCGCAATCCGGCGTGGGCGACGTGGTCGGGAAAACCATCCGGCAGGCGTTTCCGGGCGAGCCTGAGGAATGGTTCGAAACGTATGACGCCGTCCTCAGAACCGGCGAATCGATCCGGTTCGAACGCGGGCTCGTGACCCAGGGGCGCGTGTTGGAACTCTTCGCCTTCCGGGTCGAAGGCGAAACGCGCCGTCGCGTTGCGGTGATCTTCAAAGATATCACCGAGTCCAAGCGATCCGAGCAGAACCTGGCGCGGTCCGAGCAGCGCTATCGCAGGCTGTTTGAAACAGCCAAGGACGGCATCCTCATCCTCGATGCCGATACCATGCGGATCACGGACGCCAACCCTTTCATGAGCGAACTTCTGAGCTATTCCCAGGGGGAGTTTACGGGCAAAGAACTCTGGGAAGTCGGTCTGTTCCGGGACAAGTCGGAGAGCCAGCGCGCCATGCGCGAGTTGCAGGAGTCGGGTTACGTCCGCTACGAAGACCTCCCGCTCGAAGGCGAGCATGGGAACGTTCAGGAAGTGGAGCTCATCGGCAACGTGTATCGGCAGGACGACCACGTCGTCGCCCAGTGCAACATCCGCGATATCACCGAGCGCAAGCGCATGGAGCGGCAGATCCAGGGGCAGGCCCGGGAACTGGCCGACGCGAGCCGCCGCAAGGACGAGTTCCTGGCGATGCTCTCCCACGAACTCCGCAACCCCATGGCTCCCATTTTCAATGCCCTGCAATTGATCGGACGGCAGGACGGCGAAAACGAACTGCAGCGCGAGGCCCGCGGCGTCATAGAGCGGCAGGTGCGGCACATGTCTAGGCTGGTGGACGACTTGCTGGAGGTCTCCCGCATCACCACCGGCAGGATCCAGCTGCACACCGAACGGGTGGACGTGAACGGCGTCGTCGAGCGGGCCGTAGAGCGCGTGCGCCCCGTGATCGACCGTCGCGGGCAGCAGTTGTCCCTCTCGCTGGCGGAGGGCGTCATCTGGCTGGACGCCGACTCCACCCGACTGGAGCAGGTCTTCGGCAACCTGCTGAACAACGCCTCCAAGTACAACGAGGAAGGCGGCCACATCGAGTTAATCGTCGAGCGGCAGGACGACCACGCCCTCATCCGGATACGGGACGACGGAATCGGCATGGCCCCTGACGTGCTGCCGCGCGTCTTCGACCTGTTCACGCAGGCGGATAAATCACTGGACCGCGCGGAGGGCGGCCTGGGCATCGGCCTTGCGCTCGTGAAGAACCTCGTCGAAATGCACCGGGGGACCGTCGAAGCCCACAGTGACGGCCTCGGGGGCGGGAGCGAGTTCGTCGTGCGGCTGCCGGCCGCGTCTGAGGGAACGACGCCGCGCGAACCCGCTCCGGCGCAGCCCACTGCGATGGCCGATGCATCGCGGATCCTGGTGGTCGACGACAACGTGGATGCGGCCAAGATGTCGGCCATGTTGCTGCGGTCGTGGGGCTACGACGTCCGGACGGCCCACGACGGCCCCAATGCCTTGCAACGGGCCGCCGGGTTTCACCCAAACGTGATCCTCCTGGACATCGGGCTGCCCGGCATGGACGGCTACGAGGTCGCCCGGCTCATCCGGCGAGACGCTGACCTCAACGACGTGCGGCTGGTCGCCGTCACCGGATACGGGCAGGACACGGACCGGCAGCGCTCGAAGGAGGCCGGGTTCGATCTCCACGTGGTCAAGCCCGTCGAACCTTCCGCCCTGAAAGAACTGCTCGCTGAATTGCACTTCCCCACGGCTTGAGGCCATCTTAGGACAACGTTTCCCGACGGTATTTCAGAATGACTGAACTCGACAGGCAGCGACGAGACAAGCACTTGCACCAACTGGCCCACGACGTGCGCAACAGCCTGCAAGTGGTCGGCATGGGGTCGGAAGTGCTCAAGACGGCCCGAGGAGACGACGTCAAGTTCGCCCAGGTCTGCGAGTGGATCGAGGCGGAGCGAAAGACGGCCCTGAGGCTCGTCGACGAGCTGCTCAAGGCGGCCTGCGAGGACGGCGCGGACGGGTAGGGGCGGTTTTTTGCGGAACTGCGTCTGCACGCTCTCTGTGCGGCAACCATATCGCACTCCCCGCGTCTTACCCTGCCACAAACTGAGACACCCCATGCAAACAGAGATCATCTTCCTCGTGTCCGAATCGTCTGAGGGCGGGTTTGAAGCCCGTGCGCTCGGCCACTCGATCTTTACCGAGGCCGACTCGCTGGAGGAGCTCCGGGAGATGGTTAAAGATGCCATTGCGTGCCATTTCGAAGAGGCGGAGCGTCCTTCCCTGATACGCCTCCATTTCGTGCGGGAAGAGGTGCTGGCAGCGTGAGAGTGCCTCGTAATCTCGACGGGAGCACGCTCATCAACCGGCTACGGAAGCTCGGGTACGAGCCGATGTGGCAGAGTGGGAGCCATGTCCGCCTCACGCGCCGCTCCGGGGAGCAGGAGCACCATGTCACGGTTCCGCTCACAGTCCGCTCCGTGTCGGCACGTCGAGTGCGATTCTGGGCGACATCGCCGATCATCTCGGTATGAGCAAGGACGAGGTGATCCGGCTGGTTTCATAACCGCTCTGTCAAACCACCCCAAATCACGGATGAAAACGACCCTACTGCTGCTCGCGCTCTTGTTGTGTGCCGCTCCGAGCGCCGCGCAGACGGCTGAACCGAACGTGGAAATCATTGCACACCGCGGCGAGTCCGCCGACGCGCCGGAGAACACGATGGCGGCCTTCCGGCTGGCCTGGCAACGGAACGACCCAGCCATCGAACTCGACGTCCACCTGACGAAAGACGGCAGGCTGATCGTCTCCCACGACGCCAACACGAAGCGCACCACCGGCGTCGACCGCATCATCGAAGAAAGCACGCTGGAAGAGTTGCGCGCGCTGGATGCCGGATCCTGGAAAGGGGCGCAATGGGCCGGTGAAAAGCTGCCCACCCTGGAGGAAGTGCTGGCAGAGCTCCCCGACGGGAAGAAGTGCATCATCGAGATCAAGGCCGGCCCGGAGGTCGTTCCCGCCGTCGCACGGGCCGTGCGGGAGTCCGGCCTGCCGCCGGAGCAACTGGCCGTCATCAGCTTCAACCTGGACGCGGTGGCCGAATCCAAGCGGCAGTTGCCCGACATCGAGGCTTACTACCTGGCGAGCTTCAAACAGGACGAAGCGACCGGCGCGTGGACGCCCACGATCGACACCCTGATCGCGCGTGCGCAGTCGGCAGGCGTCGACGGCCTGGACCTGGCCTACAGA
>DASSAV010000373.1:0-8527 GCA_035699265.1 Rhodothermales bacterium | reverse complement strand
ATGGCGCCGGACGCGATCCGGCAGGTCGTCGAACGGCTGGAGGCGGTCCCGCCCACCATCGAGGGCAACCGCGAGATGCTGGCCTGGCTGCGCGGCGAGCGGCAATGGTACGACGAGGCCGAGAAGCGCCACCGGCCCGTTCGGATCGTCAGTTTCGAGACGCCGCACGAGAACGTTTTTCACGTCACCTGGGAATGGAGGCTGAAGCCCCCCGCCCGCAAAGGTAACCGGGCAGACGTGATGTTCGTCGTCAACGGTGTGCCCGTTTGCATCGTCGAGCACAAGAACCCGAAGGACGGCGGTGCCATCGAGCGGGGCATTACGCAACTCAGGCGGTACGAAAAGGAGACCCCCGAGCTGATCGGCGCGCCGCAACTGTTCAACGTCACCCACCTGCTCGATTACTGGTACGGCGTGACGTGGAACGCCAGCCGCCGGTTTATGGCCCGGTGGAAGCAGCAGCCGGAAGAGACCTACAAGTTCGCAGTACAGGCGTTCTTCGAGCCTACCGACTTCCTCCGTACGCTCCAGCACTGGATCCTCTTCTACGTGGAGGACGGCGAGACGCGCAAGTCCGTCCTGCGCCAGCACCAACGGATCGCTATCGATAAAATCCTGGAGCGGTGCACGGACGCGAGCAAAAAGCGGGGCCTCGTATGGCACACACAGGGATCGGGCAAGACGTTCACCCTGCTGACCGCCGCGCGGCTGATCCTGGAGGATAAGGCTCGTTTCAACAACGCGACGGTTATCCTGGTCGTGGACCGCACGGAGTTGGAGGGTCAGTTGAAGGGATGGGTGGAGAGGCTCCTGGGCGAAATGCAGCAGCAGGACATCCCGGTGTGGCGGGCTGGCTCGAAAGCCGAGGTGCAGGAGCTGCTCACGACCGACAAGCGCGGCCTGATCCTCTCCATGATCCACAAGTTTGAGGGGATTGACAAGGACGCGAACACGCGGGAGAACATCTACGTCTTCATTGATGAGGCGCACCGCTCGGTCGCGAAGGATCTCGGAACGTACATGATGGCGGCGGTGCCGAACGCCACCATCGTCGGCTTCACGGGAACACCCATCGCGAAGACGGCGCAAGGGGAGGGCACCTTCAAAATCTTCGGCACGGACGACGCGCAAGGCTATCTCGACAAGTACTCCATCCGCGAGTCCATCGAGGACGAAACGACCCTGCCGATCCGCCATACGATGGCGCCGAGCGAGATGACGGTGCCCGCCGATCGGCTGGACAAAGAGTTTTTCGAACTGGCTGACGCCGAGGGTGTCACGGACATTGACGAGCTCAACCGGGTGCTGGACCGCGCCGTCGGCCTCCGCACGTTCCTGACGGCCGACGACCGGATCGAGAAGGTGGCCGCCTTCGTTGCCGAGCACTTCAAAGAAAAAGTTCTTCCTCTAGGATACAAGGCGTTCCTCGTAGGCGTGAACCGCGAGGCCTGCGCCAAATACAAGCGGGCACTGGATAAGTACTTGCCGCCGGAATGGTCGGAAGCGGTTTACACGGAAAACGCCGCCGACGTCATAGATCGCCCGCTCGTCGCCGGGATGCAGCTAACGCCGGAGCAAGAGGCCGATGTGCGCACGTTGTTCAGGAAGGCAACGGAAGATCCGAAGATCCTGATCGTGACGGATAAGCTGCTCACAGGCTACGACGCGCCGATCCTCTACTGCATGTACCTCGACAAGCCGATGCGAGATCACGTGCTGCTCCAGGCCATCGCCCGGGTGAACCGGCCCTATATCGATAGCAACGGGGTACAGAAGCGGGTGGGGCTTGTCGTTGACTTCGTGGGGGTCCTGCGAGAGCTTAAGAAAGCGTTGCAGTTCGATAGCTCGGACGTGAGCGGCGTGATCGAAGATCTTGACCTCCTGCTAAACGATTTCCTCGTCAAAATTGAGAGAGCAAAGGTCGACTACCTCGAAGCCGGCGAAGAGGGCGGTGCCGACGAACGCCTCGAAAGGCTAATTTATGGCCGATTTTTGGAGCCGGAGCCGAGGAAGGCTTTCTTCGAGGCGTACAAGGAGATCGAGGCGTTGTGGGAGATCCTTTCTCCCTCGCCTGAGTTGCGCGATCATATCGGTACGTACAAACGCCTGGCGCAGCTCTATGCCGCCGTGCGGAATGCTTATTCGGATCGGGGCGGTTACCTGGCTGAGCTTGCCTACAAGACGAAACGTCTGGTTGAAGAGAACGCCGCGCAGGAGGGACTCGGGCGGCTCACCAAGACCGTGACGTTCGACGTGAAAACGCTGGAGGGCCTTCGCGGTGAGCCCGGCCCGGATGAGGGCAAAGTGTTCAACCTCGTTCGTGGGCTACAGAAGGAAATCAACGAAGACCCCAACCTTGCGCCGGTGCTGCAGACGTTGAAGGATCGGGCGGAGCGCATCCTGAAAGACCTGGAGCAGCGCAATGTAACGGGACTCGCTGCCATGGATCTGCTATCGGCGCTGGCCAGGGAAAAAGAGGTGGCAGTTAAAGAAGCGAAGGATAGCGGCCTATCCCCTCGTGCTTTTGGCGTATACTGGACCCTCCGCGAGGACGAAGCACTCCGAAGCGCAGGCATTTCCCCGATGGACCTTGCTCATGAGTCGGAGGCGCAGCTTGCCCGTTACCCCAATGCCGGTGTGAATCCCGACGAGCAGCGCAGGCTGCGCGCTGCCCTCTATCGCCCCCTGCTTGATCTCGATAGAGAGGAGCGTGGACGTATTGTCGATACCATTCTTGCCACCCTGTTGAATGGCAACGCGGATGCGGACACGTGACAGCCGATGCGAGCTTCTGCGCCAGCGAGTTGGCTACTGGAGTGAGCGCCTGAAGGTCCAGCCGCGGATCGTTCGCGTACAGCGCATGACGCGGAAATGGGGCTCGTGCTCTACCAATGGCACCATCACCCTCGCCGAAGATTTGTCTGATCAGGATTCGGGCTTTCAGGATTTCGTCATTGTTCACGAGCTGCTGCATCTGCGGGTGCCGAATCACGGTAGGCTCTTTAAGGCGCTGATGAGCATACATGTCCGTGATTGGCGAAAGCACGATGTGTCAAGAAAAGCTACTACAGTATCCGTCAACCCACGAGAAGGTTGACGACTGCAAATTCAGGTCACGGGTTCGAGTCCCGTGTTCCGCTCCATTGAAAAGCCCCATAGATCGGCGCCACATGCCGCATCGAAGTGGTCCTCTCGCGAAGTAATGATAGTTGAAGAATTGCCATCCCCGAACTTGTTTCGTGATCTGAACACCGCGCCAAGAGAGATGCTGAGACGAGTTCAGCATGAACTGTGTTGAGTATCTCTATGCCTACCTCAAACACAATGATTTCCGTTACAGTGTAATAGACACATCGGCCGGCGGAGCCGGGAATCCACGAAGGTGGAGTAAGGCGGAAATCTTTCACTTGTCGTAACTCCTATGTATCATTAAACTTTGAGCCGCTCTGTCTCTACTCACTTCGCGAACGTACCATCCGCATTAGAGCGGAACCAGCCATGCGTTGCGAGAACTGCGGTGCGGAACTCTCCGCCGGGATGAAGTTCTGCGGAATGTGTGGCACGCCCGTTCCGCGGAGCTGCCAGGCGTGCGGACAGGTCAACCCGCGCCTGTTCCGGTATTGTACGCGCTGTGGGGCGCCGCTAAGTGGATCTGTCGCTCCCCCACAGTCCGAGGCCGGCACGCAGGAACGGCTCGCATCCGGGGCGATTCAAGCGCCGGATGCTGAGCGCCGCCACCTCACCGTGATGTTCTGCGACCTGGCCGGATCTACGGCCCTCTCAGTCCGGCTCGATCCCGAAGACCTGCGGTCGATCATTCAGCAGTACCAGAGAACGTGTATTGCAGCCATCGAAAAGCATTCCGGCTACACGGCGCAGTATCTCGGTGATGGCATCCTGGCATACTTCGGCTATCCGATAGCGCAGGAGCACGAGGCCGATCAGGCCGTTCGGGCAGGACTCCAGATACTGGCCGACCTCGAACGGCTGAACGAAGGACTGCTGCGCGACCACGACGTCCAACTCCGCGCGCGCATCGGGGCACATAGTGGATTGGTCGTGGTGGGGCAGCTTGGAGACGGCGGGCACGCCGAACACCTCGCACTCGGAAGTACACCGAATATCGCAGCCCGCCTCCAGACGCTGGCAAGTCCCGGAACGCTCGTCGTCAGCAGTGCCACGCAGAAATTGCTTCGGGAGCCCTTCACGTACATCGACCTCGGCGAACATTACCTGAGCGGAATCCCGGAGCCGGTGACCGTATTCTGCATCCACGGTGAACAGGACAGGTTGGGCCAGGACGTGTCGCTGCTGCCCAGATCGGCCCTCGTCGGGCGCAGGCTTGAAATCGATCTACTAATGGATCGCTGGAAGCCCGTAGAAATGGGGCAGGGCCAGGCGGTGCTCCTATGTGGAGAGCCTGGGATCGGCAAATCGAATCTCGCGGGCAACCTCCAATCTCGCCTGCGTGGCCTCTGTCAGACGACGCTGTTCTGTAAGTGTGAGCCGTTACACCGGAACAGCGCCTTCTTCCCGGTACTGGATATGCTCCAGCGCGCCCTGAGCTTCTACCCCGGCCAGCCGGCCTCCGAACGTCTGGACATGATCGAGTTCATGCTACGGCAGCATGAGCTGCCCATTCCGGAGGGCGTGGCTGCGCTGGCAGCCTTGATGTCCATTCAAACGGAGGGTCGTTATCGACCGTCAGATGCACGCTCTTCGGAGACGCGCAGCATCGTACAGAAAGTGCTGCTTAGCGTCCTCTTGGATTCTTCGTCCGAGGAGCCGGTGCTGCTCATCATAGACGACCTCCACTGGGCGGACCCGTCCACGCTCGAACTCATTGGACTGCTGCTCGACCAGATTCCGCAATCCCACCTCTTCGCCCTGCTTACGTACAGACCCACGTTTCAGCCGCCGTGGGAGGCACGCCCGTACGTCACCCCGGTAACACTCGACCGGCTTTCGCCACCCGAGTCACTGTTGCTTATCCGGGACGTCACCAACGGCAAGGACTTACCCGCCGATGTGCTCGTTGAGATCATTCGTAAGACGGACGGGGTTCCGCTTTTTATCGAGGAGCTGACCAAGATGGTGTTGGAGTCGGATCTTGTGCAGGAAGAGAATGACGCTTACGTCCTGAAAGGGGCACTGCCGCCCCTCGCCGTGCCGGCCAGCCTGCACGACTCGCTCATGGCGCGCCTGGACCGGCTCTCGCCTGTAAAAGAACTCGCCCAGTTGTGTAGTGTCATTGGCCGCGAATTCAGCTATGAACTGGTGCGGGCCCTCTCGCCGCTGCCGGAAGACACGCTGCAGAAAGGACTCCGCCAACTCGTAAGCGCCGATCTCATCTACCAGCAAGGTCAGATCCCCCAGGCCACCTATACGTTCAGGCACGCGCTCATCCAGGATGCCGCCTACGAGTCTCTGTTGAAGAGCCGCAGGCAAATATACCACAGACAGATCGCAGAAGCCCTCGTGCATCTGTCGTCAGAGTTCAGCGTGGCGCAACCCGAACTGATCGCCCATCACTACACGTCGGCGGGTCTATTCGAGTCTGCCGTGGTGTACTGGCAGAACGCCGGCGAGATGGCGTCCCGGCAATCCGCCTATGCAGAAGCCATGCACCATTTCACGGAAGGATTGCGCACAGCCTCATCCGCCGATACGCCCTCCGTGCTGTTACAGCGGATAGCACTGCTCGCGGGCCTCGGAACTGCTCAGATTGCCGTCGACGGCTATTCTGCGCCCGAAGTACGAGACACCTTCCAGGAAGCAAAAGCATGGCTGGATAAGGCAGGCGATTCCCCGCACGCAACCTCCGTACTCACCGGCCTGTTCGCTTCATTTTTCGTCGCTTCGGATTTTAATCAGGCCCTCGACATCGCCGACGAGATGCTGCGCCGAGCGAAAGCCTCGGGCGATTCGCAAGCACAGTTGGCGGCGAATGTCACCATGGGCGCCGGCCTGTATATGTCGGGGAAGCTGAACGAGGCGCGAGGCTTCTTGGAGGACGCCATGCAGATGGAAGTGCCTCCCGAAAACAGACCCCTTGCTTTCTTAGGGCAGGACTACGGCGTGGCCGCCCAATGTTACCTCTCCCATACCCTCTGGGTCGGCGGCATCCCGGAACAGGCTACGAACCTCATGACCGGTGCCGTAGCGCTGGCCCGCGCGTTGGAGCACCCGCATAGCCTCGCCTTCGCCCTCTACTACGCGGCCTGCCTCTCCTATCATAGGCGCGACCGAACAGCCGCCGCTGCGTATGCACAGGAGCTACGGCAGGTGGCCCGTCGGTTCGGTTTCTCGCGGTGGCAACTCTACAGCGAACTCCTGCTCACCGTGACACAGGACGAAGAGGAGGGAGGCGAGCCTACCCTGCGGCGCCTGGAAAATTTCCTGCGGGAGCAAAACAGCGGACCTCGTGTCGACTACATACTCACGCTCCATCTGTTCGCCGCAGAAACACTCGTCCGGCTGGGAGCTGGTGAAACAGCCCAGGTGTACGTGAATGCGGGCCTCGAGCACTCGGCGGCATTGGGTGATTCGCTCTGGACCTCGGAACTGTGGCGTCTGAAGGGGGACATCCTCGCTGTACAAGACTCCGCCGGCACGGAGGCGGAGCGATGTTTCACCCGCGCGATCGAGCTCGCTAGAAGCTACGGCGCAAAGAGTCTGGAGCTTCGCTCGATTATCGACCTGGCGAAATTCTGGCGTGCACGCAAACAGGGCGATGCATACGCACTCCTTAGCGATTCCCTGGTCGCATTCAACGAGGCGCAGGACATGGCGGAAGTACTGGAGGCCACGCAGTTGTACCAGACCCTCACCCCGGCCCCCGCCACCCCCCCACGGAACGCCAGCAGCTAGGGGATCGCCTTCCCGCAGCCGGACCAGGGAAGTCCCTGTCTCATCGCTCCAGCACCCCCGCTCAGCCGCGGTCAGCGGTCGTCCGCGGTCGTCACAAATACCCCGAATCCAAAGTCCACACGAGCGCAGCGTCTGACGAAGTAAAATCGCAAATCCAAAATCGATACCCCACTTGCACATCCCCCCTCCGCACACTACCATAACGGGATCCACCCCCCGCACACGTTCCTTATCCCGCGTGGACCCATATGAACGTGCTGCTCCTCTCGATGCCGGATTCATTCGAGCACATGCCCTCGCTCGTGATCCGCATGCCCAATGGCGCCCTGACGTCACTGGCGGGTAATGTCGACCCGCACCACCGCGTCGCCGTAGCCGACCTCATCCTCGCGCAGCACGACGTGAAGGGAACGGTTACGCGCCTGGTCCAGCAAATCCAGCCGGATGTCGTTGGGCTTTCGGTGATGACCTTCCAGCGCAGCACCGCGAAAAAGATCATCGGACTCGTGCGGTCGCTCAGGCCGTCGGCCGTGATCGTCGTGGGCGGGTACGATCCGAGCCTCGCCCCCGACGCCTACGCCGACCCATCCGACGAAATCGCCGATGTCATCGTCCGCGGGGAGGGGGAGACCACCTTCCGAGAACTGCTTTGCAGGCTGGAGAACCGCTGCGGGTACGAAGGGTTGGCCGGCCTGTCTTACTGGGATGGCGAAAAACTCGTCCATAACGAGAATCGCCCGGTCCTCCCGCTCAAGAAAGATGTGCTGCGCTTGCCAAACCGGGGCGCCCGCGTGCTGAATGGCTACACCATGCTCGGACGGCCCGTCGACGTGATCGAAACCTCGCGCGGCTGTACGTTCGACTGTAGCTTCTGCTCCATCATCGAGATGCGTGGCCGCAACTTCCACCCCTACTCCACGGAGCGGGTCCTCGATGATATCCGCGATGCGCGGGACCACGGGGCGCGCGTCATCTTCATCGTCGATGACAACATCATGCTGAACGTGCGCCGGTTCGAGGAACTGTGCCGTGCCATCATCGACGCCCGCCTGAACGGAATCGAGTACATGGTCCAGGCCATGACGTCCTCCATCGCCAACCACGGGGCGACGCTCGCGCCGCTGATGCGGAAAGCAGGCTTCCGCTACGTCTTCCTCGGTATCGAGAACGTGCTGGACGACGATCTCGCCTTTCTGCGCGCCAGCTCGAAGAATACGCAACGGGAGAATGGCCGCAAGGCAGGCAATGCTTCCCTGAAAGCCATCGATTACCTGCACCGAAACAAAATGTACGTGGTCGGCGGCCTCATCGTAGGCAACCCGGACGATACGCGCGAGTCGATCGACACGAACCTCGCCTTCGCCCGGCGATACATCGACTGGCCCTACATCCAGCACCCCACGCCCTACCCGCGCACGCCCATGACGAAGGACTTCCACGAGCAGGGCCTTATCGCCAGCGAGGAAGTCGACGAGTACGATGGCACCACGGCTGTCGTCCGAACCCGGCACCTGCCGGCCCTGGAGGTAGAATTCATGCGCTGGCGGGCAGAGCGTTGGATGAAGCTGAAGCACTTCCCGGTAGTGCTAGCCCACGATCCGCTCTTCGTCCTCCGCACCGCCCCCCACATGCTCGCCCACACCTTCCGCGGAAGCAA
>DASSAV010000372.1:0-10727 GCA_035699265.1 Rhodothermales bacterium | reverse complement strand
CGCAACCCACAAATAGCACCCAGCAGCCATGGGCCTCACTGTTCACTAATAGCTGCTAACTGCCCCCACCTGTCCTCGCCGTTCGAAATCCAGGTAGCCTTCGCAGACGGCCTCCAGCGTGCTGCGAATATGGCTGGCCAGGATGAGGATGCCGCCCCGGTCCTTGTACTCCGTAAGGAGCTCGATCACGGCCTGCACCGTCGCCTCGTCCAGTGCCCGGAACGGCTCGTCCATGAGCAGCACCTCCGGCTCCGTGATCAGCGCGGCGGCGATCTGCGTCTTGGCGAACATCCCGCTCGAATAGGTGCCGAGGAGCGTATCGCGCCGCTCGTCCAGCAGTACCCGGTCCAGGAGAAGCTGGATATGGGCGGGCGCCTCGTCGCTCCACTTCCCGTGCGCCCGCAGCACGTACTCCAGGAGTTCCACCGCCGTCAGATAGTGCGGCACGTCCGGCCCGTCCGGCACCACGCCCACGTAGGAGAGGTACTCGTAGGGGTGCTCGTGGATGTTCAGGCCGTCGAACGTGATCTTCCCCGACGTGGGAAACGACAGCACGGCCAGGAGCCGCAGCAGCGTCGTCTTGCCGGAGCCGTTAGGGCCGACGAGCCCCGTGCCAGAGCCCGACGTGAACACGGTGTTTAGCTGGTCGATTACGTTCGGGCCCTGACCGTACCGTTTGGTCACGTCCTGCAAAACCAATTCAGGCATAGCGCTTTCGATACGGACTTTCCGCGCCCAGCGTCGCCATCCAGGCCGTCACAAAGGCCAGGGCGACGTCCAGCAGCGTCCAGGAGACGACGTTGACGAAGTTGAACCGGTCTGTCAAGATAGCGACGAGAGAGAGGCTGAGAAAATACGGCAGCGTCCACCGCAGGTTCACGAAGAAGCGGATGAACACCCATTCCTGGGGCGGCTGGAACAGGTGCTGGAACGGCGGGGGCGCCATCGCCTCCTGGGCAGTCAGGTAGACCGTCGTATTCTTGGCCAGCGAGAACAGCAAGAGGTAGGCCGCGATCAACCCCGCCAGCGCCTCGCGGTAAAACAGCAGCCACAGGATTACGTGGCCGATTGCCACGAAGCGCCCGAGCGGAAGCCGCCGGTCGAGTTGCCGCAGTCCCGCCCAGACGTGCGGTTTCCACCGTTCCGGCGTCCAGTACACGGCCCTGTACGGGATCGGCGAGCGGTCCGTCGCGCGCACCCCGCCCGTGCGGAAGACCTCGGTATACAGCGCGTTGGTCCGGTAGAAATGCACGTCGAAGCGTCGCGTGACGAGCCCCGCCCGCAGCGAGCCGAGCAGCACGAGCGCGAGGCCGGGCAGCCAGACGAAACGGACACCGAGCCGGCTTTCGGCATACACCCCCGCCAGCGCAAAGACCATCCCCACCACGAACACGTGCGACGTGACCCAGAATACCGGCACGAGTCCGTGCGGCACACCGTACGACTGCCCCGTCGTGCGCTCCCAGCTCCGGTACCATTCCCCGCGCTCGCCCTCCTGCCACTGTTGCGACCGCTTGCCGATCCGCTGGTACACCGCAAAGCTGTACAGGGCCGTTCCGGCCGTGATAAGCAAGGCTTCCAGGAAATACAGGCTCTTATCCCCAAGACCTGCTGTAAGGCTTCCCGGAGCGAAATAGGCCAGCACAGCCGCCGGGATCACGAAGAGGAAGACCAGCGGCAGCCAGCGGCGGAACTGGACGTCTGCCAGCTTGCCGGGGGCCAGGTTGAGAAACTGGAAGAACCGGACGTTCGAATCGGGCAGGAGCAGGTTGGGCGGCAGCAGCGCCAGCCCGGCGGCCGCCAGGATGCTCCAGTTGCGCAGGTACACCGCCCGGTCGGCCGCGCCGGCCCCCGCCGCCAGCATCCCGCACAGATAGGCCAACAAACCGAGCAATGCTACGTACAGAATCCTGCCGCTCGTCGTGGCACTGCCCGGCAGCCTCAATTTTTTCTGTGAATCCCTCACGTGTTGGATAAAGAGATGAACTCGATTTCAGGTCGACCGGCAAGATACACGCGCAGCGACCGTTCCACCACCCGCCCCGTCGTCTCGCAAGGGATCGTCACACGCCCCCACGTGTCCGAAACCGAACACCCCTGTCCGCCAGCGAACACCCACCCCGGCCGATTCCCGGACAAATCACCCGCAAAAACATCCAACATCCCGCCTCTACCGATGGCACATAATGTGTAGCTTACCTCCGAACCCCCGCTCCCAACCTGCCTATACTCAAACGCCGCCAAGTACAAAGAACCAAGCACAAAGCACAAACGAATACCAACTGTTAACTGATAATTGTAAACCGTTCCCATGATTAGCCTCCGCAAGATTACCAAGTCCTACCTCCACGGGTTCAGCCGGACGTTTGTTCTCCGCAACGTCAGCCTCGACGTTCAGGAGGGCGAGTTCGTGTCCATCATGGGACCGTCCGGCTCCGGCAAGAGCACGCTCCTCCACATCGTCGGCATGCTGGACGAGCCGTCCACCGGCGAGTATTACTTCCTGGACGAGCCCGTCCACAGGATGAGTGAGAAGCGGCGCACGGAGCTGCACCGCGAGCACATCGGGTTCGTCTTCCAGGCCTACCACCTCATCGACGAACTCACCGTCTACGAGAACCTGGAAACGCCGCTGCTCTACAAGAAGATCAGGGGCAGCGAGCGGAAGAGCATGGTCGCCGACATGCTGGATCGCTTCAATATCGTCGCCAAGAAGGATTTATTCCCGAGCCAGCTTTCCGGCGGCCAGCAGCAGATCGTAGCCGTGGCCCGCGCCCTCATCATCAACCCCAAACTGATCCTGGCCGACGAGCCCACCGGCAACCTGCATTCCTCCCACGGCGAGCAGATCATGGAGATCTTCCAGAAGCTGAACGAAGAGGAAGGGGTGACCATCATCCAGGTCACCCATTCCGAAAAGTACGCCGAATACGGCACCCGGATCATCCAGCTCCTCGACGGCCAGATCAGCCGCGACGAGCGGCACCGCGAGCCTGCGACACGGGAAGCGTAGTAGCAGGCCCAGCGGCGGAGCTATGGAAGGTGTCGTAAATCCCGCCTTATTCCTGCCCGTCCTGCGGGCTCAGTGGCACAGGGGCGGAGGGGAGGGAGAAGTATAACGTTGCGCCTTGATCTACCGCTGCTTCGGCCCAGATGCGTCCGCCGTGGCGCTGGATGATGCGGTTGACGATGGATAGGCCGATGCCGGTGCCCTCGAACTCACTGGCCGAATGTAATCGCTGGAAGACGCCGAACAGCTTCCCGGCGTACTGCATGTCGAATCCCGCGCCGTTGTCTCGAACGTAGTAGACGTCCTCGCCGTCCAACCGGTGCGAGCCGACTTCGATCTTGCCGTTCTCTCGCTGGCGTGTAAACTTGAATGCGTTAGACAGCAGGTTGGCAAAGACCTGCCTCAGCAGCGACGGATCACAGAAACAGTCGGGTAGCTCGCCGACTTCGACATCGACGGTTCGTCCGTCCCGCTCCCGGCGCAGTTCTTCGAGAACTTCGTGAACGAGTGTGGTGGTGTGCACCGGCTGTTTCGAGAGCGGCTGCTGGTTGAGGCGGGAGAAACGAAGCAGGTCGTCTATCAACCGCCCCATTTTCTGCGCATTGCTTACGATGCGGTCGAGCAAATGACGGGCATCCGGCGGTAGCTCGGCTGCGAAGTCCTCCATCAGCATATCCGAGAAGGAGGCCATCGTGCGCAGCGGAGCGCGCAGGTCATGCGAAACCGAGTAGGAGAACGCTTCGAGTTCCTTGTTGGCGGCTTCGAGTTCGGCGGTACGCTGGCGGACGCGCTGTTCGAGCGCGGTGTTTTCCACCCGAAGCTGGCGTACGCCCAAGGCACGGTTGAGGACCGGCAGGATTGCGCTTAGTTTGAACGGTTTGAGGATGTAATCGAGGGCGCCCGACTTCATGGCCTCCACCGCGGTATCGATGGTGCCCTGCCCGGTCATGATGATGCCGACCAGGTCCGGATCTACTTCCGTTGCCGCCTTGAGTAACGAGATACCGTCCGTGTCAGGCATCATGAGGTCGGCCAGGAGCAGGTCGAACCTGGACTCGCGCAATGCAGCCAACGCAGTTTTCCCGCTCGTGCAACCCAGGGTGTCGTATCCTCGCTCGCGCAGGGTGTCGCAGAGCGCTTTCATCAGCGCAGCCTCGTCGTCTACGATGAGGATTCGGGCATCTTGTGTATCGGACATGAGCATCACTTCTCGTTGCAATGAGGACCCTTCTCAAGATGCGAGGCGCCGGCAGCAGTCCGCAAGTGTCTCTCGCAACTCCCGCAGCCTGGGCGGTTTGCTGAGGACGCGGTCCACGTGAGATACTGCCTCTCCATCGTCCTTCAGGCGCCTCCCCCAGCCGGTAAGCATGATCACCGGTGTGGCTGCCGAGATCTCCTTAATGATACGGGCCACTTCGCGCCCATCCATATAGGGCATGCCGAGGTCCGTGATTACGGCTGAGAATGGCTTTCCGTTGGCCTTTGCGTCCCGGAAGGCGTCGATACCCGCCTGTCCGCTGTTTGCCGTGACGACGACGTGGCCTTCACCTTCGAGCGTGTCACAGAGGGACTTGAGCAAGAGCGGATCGTCGTCTACGACCAGAATGCGCAGGCGCCACGGAACAGGGTACGCGGCATCAGATGGCGCCTGCCCATCCGTAGTAGCGACGGGCACGGGGAACAGCAGGCGTACGGTTGTCCCTTCACCTACGGTGCTGGCGATGTTGATCTCGGCGCCGTGCCGCTGCGCCATTCCGTACACCATTGCCAGGCCGAGGCCGGTGCCCCGGTCGCCTTTCGTCGTGTAAAACGGTTCCAGGCAGCGCCGCCCTGTTTCCTCGTCCATACCGACTCCGGTATCGGCGACCTCTATCTGCACGTGCGGCACCGACGCGACACCCTCCGCGTCCGGATCGGCAGCGGGTGCGCTTGTCCGCAGCGTCAAGGTTCCGCCTTCCGGCATGGCGTCGACGGCGTTGAAGATGAGATTGGTTAAAGCTGCACGGATCTCGCTCTCCACCCCAAGGATGGCGGGCAGGTCTGGCGCTGGTTCCACCTGCATCTCAATGACGGCGCCGCGCTGCTGCGGCATGTCGCTCCACCGCGCACGTGTCAGGTCGACGACCTGGCTCACGAGGCGGTTAAGGTCTACCGGTGCGAGCTTCACCTGCTCCTCGCGCTGGCGGTAGAATTCCCGCATGCGCGCGACGGTCTCGGCTACGTCCTCGACGGCGTGTTGAATGGTTTCCAGGTAGTCGCGGGCACGGGCGCTCAAATCCGGCTCGTTGTCCAGCAGCGATTCGGTGTAGAGTGAGACGGGCGAGATGGCGTTGTTAATGTCGTGGGCGATGCCGCTGGCCATCTGCACGAGCGCGCGCAGCCGTTCCTGCTGCATCACGGCCTGCTGGGTCTGGCGCAGGTCGTCGAATGCGGTTTGGAGCGCCGCGTGGAGCTTTGCCTGGTGTGCCGCGAGGGCGACGTGCTCGCTCAATTGCCGGAGAAATTCGCAGTCCGGACTGCTGAAGGCGCCGACTGCCCGCCGGGAGGCGATGAGTACGCCGAACACGTTATCCTCCACCGCGAGCGGCGCCATCACCACCGACCGCAGTCCGCCACCGGATAGCCGCTGCGGGAAAGGGAAGGATAGCTGGCTGATATCCGGTTCGTAGACCAGATCGCCCCGCACGCAGCGGGCAAGCCCCCCGGGGTCGATGGGCAGGTGCGTTTCATCCGTCAACCCCAGCTTTACGGCGAGTGGCCGGCTCTCGGCGCCGATGCTGCTCACGGTCAGCACCTCTTCTTCGGCGTCGTAGAGGCACACGAGGCCGAAGTCGATCGGCATGTGCTCTTCCAGGCTCTTGAGCACGACCTGGAAAATGCTCGCCAGGTGCTGGCGCTCGCCTATTCCGTGCGTGATCCGGTTGAGGAGGTCGAGCCGCGCGATCTGCTCCTGGATCCGGGTGAGCATGTGGTTGAAGGCGTCGGTGAGCGAGCCTACCTCATCTTCGCCCAGCTTGGTAGCCCGCACGGAATAGTCGCGGCGGTCCGAGACGACGCGGGCGGTCCCTGCCAGAGCCAGAATCGGCCTCGAAATCTGCTGCTGCAGACTGCGGGACAGCAGGTAGGCCAGTATGAGCGAAACGCCGGTCACGAGCAGGGCGATGATGCCGTAGAGCCGGAACCGCTGGTACATGGCCCCCATGTCGGTCCGCAGGTAGAGCGTGCCCAGGCGACGGTCGCCCTGCTCGACGGGCTGGAATCCGCTCAGATATGATCGCTCAAATCGGAATCCCTGTCGGCCGGCTGTAGCTGGAAGCTCGTCGGGAGACAGGCTGGCCGGGTAGTACGCAAACAGTCGGCCATCGTGATCGTAGAGGCCCGCGGCTACGATGTGCCGCTCCGCCCGGAGCGCGCGCAGGATCTCGTTGGCGGCAGCACGGTCGTCGAAGGCGAGCGCCGCCGTACTGTTGGCCGCGACGATCTGGCTGATCGTAGAGAGCT
The DNA here is from genome assembly GCA_035699265.1 of Rhodothermales bacterium. Taxonomy (GTDB): domain Bacteria; phylum Bacteroidota; class Rhodothermia; order Rhodothermales; family DASSAV01; genus DASSAV01. The sequence goes on along the minus strand of DASSAV010000372.1, from coordinate 4,216 downwards.
GCCGGATTGAGGCCTGCCGGAAGGTCACGAACTCGTAGGCGAAGTAGGCCGCGCAGGTCAGCAGCAGCACGGCCCCACTGGTCACCAGAATGACCGTCATGACCTTTCGCCGGATGGGGATGTTCTCTAGCAGCATCGGTCAACTCCTCGAAGTAGTGACGATGTCTGCCAGTCCGAGCAGCTTCGAACTGATCGTGAGGCCGGCGGAGCGGGCGGCATCGACGTTGATGCGCAGCCGGATCTTGCCGCGTACGGTAACGAACTGAATGATGCCGCCGTCGCGTGCGAAGTCGTCGGTATCTCCCACCGTGAGGAGCGGTCGGTCCGATGTCCGCGAGAGGATCCGTCCGAGCCTGCCGGCCTCCGAGGGACTGACGAACAGGATCTGGCACCCTTCGACCTGCTCCACCCGGTCATAGCGCCGCACGACCAGCGGGTGACCGTTCACCATCTCGCCCCGCACGGTCTCGTCCAGATATGCGCCAAACGGATCGTCTCCCAGAACCCCGATCACGAGTGGCGCCTGTGCTTCGGGGAATGCACTGCGCGGCCACGTGACGAACTCGGTGAAGTGGTACAGGAAGACGGCTTTAACCTGGTACTCCGGGGAGGGCGTCGTCTGTGCCGCCGTCGTCTCGATGCTCGCGACCAGCAGGGTTGCCAGGACGAGCCAGTGGGCGAGACCTCTCCCACGGCGAGCGGACCGCTCGTATGCCGTTGCTTCTACAGGCGCCATGTCACCTTCCCGTAGACATTGCGCGGGATCAGCGCACCGTACTCCAGATGCCGCTTCTTCGTCAGGTTTCGCCCGACGACGGACAGCTCCAGTCCCTTGAATTGCCAGGCGAGCCGCGCATCGAGGGTAAAATAGCCCGGAATATGCGGGACCGGCCGGACGCCGCCGTAGTGGCTTACCACGTCGAACTGGAAATTTCCGGGCAGATCCATCATCGACTGGAGCAGGAACTGGTGTTGCGGATCGTTGCCGAGTATGGAGGTGTCAAATGCGTGGCCCGGTTTGCTTCGGAGGTCTTTCCCGAGATAGACATAGCCGCCGTGCAGCCGCCACCATCGTGCCGGCTGATAACTGCCGGACAGCTCGGCACCCCACGTCTCGCCCTCAGATCCGTTCTGGATCTCATACGTCATCGTTCCAGGGAGCGCCTCGACACTGTAGAGGTCGTCGTACCGGTTGTAGAACACGGCCAGCGAGAGCGCCAGTAGGGAAGTCGGCTGGACCCGATAGCCTGCTTCGTATGCGACGACGTTTTCCGAACCGAAGTTGGGGCCGCCGTTGACATTCGGCGTGCCGGGCTCGACCGGATGGGCCGGGATGTGGTAGTCCACGTCGATGCGGCTCGGCGCCCGAATGGCGCGTGAGACGGCGCTCCAGATGGTCTGGCGTCCATCCGGCGTCCACGCCAGCCGTGTGCTCGGCTGAACCTCGAAGCCCGAGAAGACGTTGTGCTCCAGCTTGGTGCCGACGGTCAGCTTAAGCTGGTCCTGCACCAGCGCGATCTCGTCCTGCACGAAGCCGCTGAAGAGATGCATGGTCCGGCTCATCGGCACGAAACCCACGAACTCCGTGCTGTTTCTCACGTCGCTGTCCATAAGCCGGTAGCCAGCGCCCCAGAGAATGTTGTTCCGCCCACCGACGGGAAAGCGGTGCTGGAAGTCGAGGTCGTACGTGGTGAGTTCGTCGGTAAGCGTGCTGGGCACGTCCCGCCGCCACGTGTGATCGACGTAAAGCTGCACCTGCATGGCCGAGGCGGGGGAAAAGGTGCGTGACCAGGAGCCGAGCACGTACCCTCCGTTCATGGCGGAGGGACGCGGGCTCGTCTCCTCGGAGCCGCCGTAGAGGTTGCCCTCCAGCATTACCGCATCCGCGCCAGAGGGTAGCCAGTCCATACGGAAGCCGCCCTGCGTGAGGTGCCAGTCATCCGAGTTGTCCTCTCCACCGGGCACGACCGTGTTGTTGCGGTCGAATCGCTGGGCGAAGATGCGGTAGGATAGCTTCTCGCCGACATGCCCGCCGTAACGCACCGCCGCCTGGTCCTGCAAGAACGAGCCGACGGCGGCCGAGGCATAGAGCCCCTGGGTGTCGGCCGAATGCTTGGTGACGACGTTGATGACGCCGTTGACGGCGTTGGCACCCCAGAGCGACCCGCCCGGACCGCTAACGACCTCGATGCGGTCGATGTCGTCGAGCAGCACGTTCTGTACGTCCCACGAGACGCCGGCAAAGAGCGGCGTGTAGATCGTGCGCCCGTCGATCATCGCCAGCAGCTTGTTGGAAAAGAGAGCATTGAAACCGCGCGTGCTGATGATCCAGGCGTACGAGTTCAGTTGTGCGACCTGGAGGTTGGGCGCCAGCTGTAGCGCCTCCGCGAGGTTCGTCGCGCCGGAACGGTGGATTTCCTCCTGTGTGATCACCTGTATGGCCGAGGCCGCCTCCGACAGCTTCTCCGGGCGCTTCGACACAGAGGTCACCTCGATGTTCATCAGTTCCTCGATGCTCATCGTTTTCAATTGGCCAAGCGGCGGGAGCGTATCCTGCGCCTGTGCGAGCGCACCGTTTGCCAGACCCGGCAGGCCGAGCACGAGAAAGACAAACGCCGCCAGCCAGAAACGCCGGGCGGACGTGCCGAGGTAGCCGACCAGAAAGTGCAGCATAGCCGGTACTTTCATGGCCGTCCTTGTGGGCCGGTTCCGCCCGTCATGCGTTTCACAATACTCATCGCCTCCTCTCGCTGTCTTTGCTGCCGTCGCTGCCCAACTACATTTAAATCGCGGCAAACCGCCAGAAGATAAGGCGGCTGCTGACCCTCGCTAACAGCCGCTCTGGTTTCGGCAGGTGAGGAGCTTGCCGGAACAACCAAGATTGGACCGACAGTGGGGTGCAAATGTCACGATCCGGTTACCTCTACTTAGAATCCCTATCATAACCTCTGTCCTGTAGCCGCAGGTCTTTAGCCTGCGTACTTTTGGCTTCCAAATCTGTAGCCGCAGGTCTTTAGCCTGCGTATCTTTGGCTTCCAAATCGCCAGTTCTGTTAGGGACTCTTAGTTTGACCCATATAAGGTTCAACGTGAACGCCGGAAACGGCCTCCTCCCGACGCAGGTGCGGGCAGAAGGAACCGACTGAACGAGGCGGTATCGGATTTGAAGGAGCCGGGCCGCGCTCATTTCATTGCGAGCCGCTCTCGTGACGATCATGTCCGGCCCGCAACAGGGTATCTCGCGCCCGGTTGAACTCCTTTCGGACAACTTGCACCAGAGCAGGCCTTGCACCATGAGCCGGATACGCGTGAAGCTGGACCTTCAGAACATCGACGAGCGGCAAGAAGTCGATGCCCTCGAAGCAAATCTCAAAAAGCTGAACACCGTCGAGATCCACGAACTCGGCTTGAGCCAGGTAGACCTCTCCTTCAACCAGAACGAGGTCGACATTTCGGAGATCGAACTGGCGGTGGAAAAGGCCGGGGGCGCCGTACAGGAAATCCACCGCGAGGAGTAAGAGGCGAGCGCAGGAGCGGAGGGGGCTTATACCCAATCCGGTTATTCACTTGGTGAATGATAGAATCGAAGGAAGCTCCCCTCCTTTCATGGTCACTGATTTATTCTTTCGGCAAAGCAAAACAAGCGCTCCTTCCTCCTGCCCCCATCGAATCGAGGCCCGCGCGCCCGATGAATCCCCGCGCGGTTGAGCGAGTGGCGCAACACCTCCATGCGACAGACCTGCCGCCCATCCCTCACGCGCCGCTCGGTCCGATGCGTGCGCCGGGAAGGGGATTCGCGCGTTCCGATTTCCCTCGTCCTTTCCCCCTCTCCCCCTTTCACCCTTTCTCCCTCTCTCCTTCAGCCGCCCTTCTTTGGTCCTTTCTTGGGCGTGCAAGAAAGGACGTACCCCAGGAAAGGACATCCCGAACACAACCTCACCCCTGAACGAAACGGCTCATTCGGATTTGGTATTAGAAGGTTGAAGGTCGCTCGCCCGGTGCAGGACCGGAAGCGCCCGAAGCCATCGTCTTGCTGCTAGAGTTTCTGCTGTTCGTGGTAGGGGATGGCAACACTCTCCGGGGTGTGCCGTAGTTTAGGAACATCCCCACTACCGCCCCCCGTCTCCGTCGTACGCCCACCATGTTGCGCGACTACTCCGACTCCCTCTCCAGCCATCTCCTCCAGGCATTCCCGCCGGATCACAGCTACGCCCGCG
>DASSAV010000371.1:0-5224 GCA_035699265.1 Rhodothermales bacterium | reverse complement strand
TAGGCGAAGTCTTGCAGCCAGCGGCTCATGGCGAAGTAGGCCACCGGTACGGCCAGGATGAAGGCGATGAACACCAGCTTCAGGAAATCCTTTGAGAGGAGCGTGACGATGCTGGGAGCAGAGGCCCCGAGCACCTTACGGATGCCAATCTCTTTCGTGCGCCTGGACACAGCCAGTGTGACCAGGCCGAATGTGCCGCAGCAGGCAATCAGGAGCGCCATTAACGCGGCCGCCCCAATAAGAGCTTGCCACCGCTCCTCTGGTGCATATGCCTCTCGCATTCGGTCCGACAGCAAGTCGTACTGGAAAGGTTCGCCTGGGGCCACCCGTTTCCATGCCTGTTCGAGGCCCGAGAGCCCTTCGGCCACCTTACCGGGCTCAAGCCGGACAAGCGCCAGCATCACGCCGCCATCCATAACGAAACGTGGGGCCAGAATAACTGGCTTGATGGCCTCGCGAAAGGATTGGAAGTGGTAATCCTTCACGACCCCGACGATTGTTGTTCCTTCTAGCGTCTCATAGAACATGTTGTCCTCGACGACCGGCATACTCCTTCCTACGGCGGATGCCCAGCCGAGCGCCCGAAGAAACGCCTCATTCACGAGCAGCACATCCTTTTCTCCGGGCCGAAAGGAGCGTCCTTCTTTCAGCTTAAGGCCCATTGACTCCGGGTAGTTGTAATCTACTACGTTCATATAGGCCAGAAGCGGCGTGCCGCTCGAAGGCTGCAAGGCGATTTCGAAGCCCGTATGACTATAGCTGTTAAGGGCACCGCTAACGCTACTAACAGCAGGCAGACGCAGGGCCTCATGACGAAAAGGCTCGTAGACCTGAAGGTTTTCGGATGAACTGTTCCCCAGCTGCACGTATACGATGGGTTCCGACGTGAACCCCTGATCCTGTGACAGCATGAAGTCCACCTGGCGTGCCATCGCGAACACCACGGCAACCAGACTGATTGAGATCGCAAATTGGAGCGTCACAAGTACCTGCCGCAGTAGACCACGAGTCTGATTCGGTCCGATGCCCCGAAAAACTGATGATGGCTGCAAATGAGACAGTACAAATGCCGGATACCCGCCAGCTACGAGACCTATCAGAAGAATAAGCCCGGCCAGTACAGCCCAGAGATAAGGATCAACGAGCGTGATCTGTAATGACTGCTCCGTCAGGCGGTTGAATACGGGCAGGAGCAATGTGGCAAGGATCACCCCGAAGGCTACAGCAAACATGCTGTGTAGAACAGCTTCTCCCCAGAACTGAGCGCGCACCTGTTTCGCTCCGGCTCCAAAAGCTTTGCGAATCCCTACCTCGCGCGTACGGCCGACGCTCTGCCCGAGTCCCAGAAGCGTGAAATTGATGCCCGCAACTGCGAGAATGAGCAGTGCAATCCCGGCCAGTATGTAGGTATACCGCGGATCACGTGGCGGAACCAGTCCACCCTGAATCTCCGGCCGGTGGTGAACGTCCTGCAAGGGCTGAAACCAGAGCCGCAAGTGAGCGCCCTCGTCTTCATATTTCTGTTTCGTCCAGGCGGGTAGCTGCTTCTCGATCTGCGCGGCTGAGGCAGGATCCCCCAGGCGCACATACGTCTGCGCGAGGTGCATTTCCCAGGATATGAAGGCGAACGTCCGAAACAGACCGGACGAAAAGGAATAGCGGACCTCATCGAGGGGCAAAACGATTCGAAAATCGATGCTGGAGGGCTCCGAAACAGCAGCGGCCACGGCGGAGACGCGATAGGTACGCTCGTCCTCCTTGAACCGGACGGTCAGCAATCGCCCTATCGCATTTTCCCGCCCGAAGTAGGTTCGGGCTACATCCTCCGTGATAACGACCTGGTCAGGCCGGTTGAGTGCTGTGGCCGGGTTGCCCTGCAGGAGCCGAAAGGAGAACACGTCAAAAAAGGTCGCGTCAGCGAATAGCACCTTCTCGCTTGCAGAGAAACCATCGGCCACCACCGTGGCATCGGCCCGTCTCAGGCGGACGGACGCCTGGATCCCGGGAAATGACTGCTCCAGTGCCGGGCCGAGCAGCAAGGAGGTGTCACTATTCTGCTGCTTCGACCCATCTGGATGCGTTTCCTCCACTACGACCCGAAAAATCCGGCCTGCATCGACATGGAACCGATCATATGCCCACTCGTGCTCGATATAAAGAAAGAGAAGCAAGCAGCAGGCAACCCCAATCGAAAGCCCCGCAACATTAATCGACGTAAGCACCTTCTGCCGCAGCAGATTGCGGAAGGCGATCTTGAGGTAGTTCCTGAACATGGCGACCTCGGATGAAAGGTAGTCGGTAATAGTATGCGTGCGCTTGAGCTTGCCCAAGAGCACGTTCCGGTAAGCCTTATGCACATCGTCCGGCTCGCCCATCTCCTGCATCACCGTCAGGAACGCGTCCTCCTCCCCCCTCCCCTCCACCACGAGCGCCTGCACGTTATCCCGCACGTGCTGCTCCAGTTCTCGGATGTCCTCAGCGAGGAAGGCGCGGTCGTGCTCGTAGCGGCGACGCCAGACGGCGATGGATTTGTCGAGGTTGAACATGGCGTTTGTTCGTGGTCAGTGGTCAGTGGTCCGTTGTTTGGAATGGCCCGTCCAGCGTCTTATGCAACTAACCACTGACGACTGACAACGGACCAATTTGCGGCCCCCAGAGCTTGATGAAGATGGCGTTTACGTCGAGCCACTGGCGCTTTTCGGCATCCAGCGCCTTCCGGCCTTTGTCGGTGAGGCGGTAGTACTTGCGGTCGGGCGCATTCGCTACGGCCTTCCAGGTGGCAGCGATGAGCCCTTCGTTTTCCAGCGCGTGCAGGGCCGGGTAGAGCGTGCCGGTCGTCCAGCGGATCTTGCCTTCGGAGAGGTCGCGGATGCGCCGGATGATGCGGTAGCCGTAGTTCTCCCCGTCGGCGAGGATGGAGAGGATGATGGGCCGGGTGGTGGCCGTGACGAGGGATTTGGAAATCATAAGGGCAAGAGGTCGGGAATGGCTACGTGACTCCCCAATATAGTCCTATTTTGACCTACGACATAGCCATGCCGAAGTTACCTCGCAAAAAAAATTGTGATGCCCCGAAACCCTGTAGTGTGGTACAGGGAGTTTTACGGTAGTGTTCTTGTGTTCACGTGTTCGAGAGAGATCCTGAGATCCCGAAACGAATTCGGGATGACGATTTGGGAGGATGGTGCTGGTGTGTGAGGGCGGAGAGATTATTTCATCAGTCGCTTCGCTCGTGTCTTCACTGCACTGCTAATGACATGAAATGCTGAAACGAGTGATACCAAATCCGAATGAGCCATTTCGATTGGGGGTGTGCTTTCCTGGGGGCTCAGGTGGCAAGGGAAGTCGTTCAGGGTGATGAGACGGGGGATGGCGGGACGTGAGCGGGTGGGGAGTGGGGAAACGCGGGCGGGGGGTTGGGGTACGAAAGGTGAACAGATATGGGTGAGACCACGATGGAGACGATTGCTTCCAGTGGCAGGGAACTAGAAGCGGCTGAAAAGGTCCGGCGGGTGGCGCTGCCGGTGGAGGGGATGGAGTGCGCGGCGTGTGCGGTGCGGATCGAGAAGAAGCTCTCGAAGCAAGGCGGGGTGGCGCGGGCGGCGGTGAATTATGCCACGCACGACGCCGTGGTGGAGTATGATCCGGCGGCTACGAACGTAAGCGACCTCGTTAAGACGATTGAGCGGACGGGGTACGGGGTGCGCACGGAGGTGCTTTCACTGCCGCTGCTGAAAAGTGCCCCTCCCCCATCCGAAGCCGAGGTTGAGGCGCTGTTTTCCCGGACGAACGGCGTGCTGCGCGCGCAGGTGGATGCGGAACAGGCGCCTCCGGTCGTGCGGGTGGAGTACGTGCCGGTGGTGGCCGACCCCGCGGAGGTTGCCGGGGTGCTCGAACGGGCAGGGCTGGTAGCGCTGGCCCCCTCCGGGGCGGTTCAGGAGCCCTCTTCCGTACAGGACGAGCACGAGGCGGCATACCGGCGCGTCCGGCGGCGCTTCGCCATTGCGGCGGTGCTCAGCCTTCCCGTGGTGGTGCTTTCGATGGCGCACGGGGTGCTGGACTTCAACGGCATCCGGTGGCTGCTGCTGGCGCTGACCACCCCGGTGGTGGTCTGGGCGGGGCGCTCCTTCTTCACGGGAGCGTGGCGGGCGCTGCGGCACGGCGCGGCGGACATGAACGCACTCGTCGCCCTGGGCGTGGGAAGCGCGTACGGGTACAGCGTGACGGCTACGGTATTTCCCGGCCTGTTCACGGCGGCGGGGCGGGCACCGGACGTGTACTTCGAGGCGGCGGCGGTGATCGTCACGCTCATCCTGATGGGGCGCTTGCTGGAGGCGCGGGCGCGGAGCCGGACGAGTGCCGCCATCGAAAAGCTGCTCGGATTGCAGCCCCGTACGGCCCGCGTGGAACGTGACGGCGAGATGGTTGAGATTCCGGTAGAAGAGGTGCGCGTCGGCGACCGGGTGCTGGTTCGGCCCGGAGAGAAAATCCCAATCGACGGCAGCATTGAGGAAGGCGCTTCGGCTGTCGACGAAAGCATGATCACGGGCGAGCCGCTCCCCGTCGAGAAACAGGAGGGCGACGCGGTCGTCGGCGGGACAATTAACCGAACGGGGGCGTTCGTTTTCCGCGTGACGCGGACGGGCAAGGACACGACCCTCCAGCAAATCGTGCGCCTGGTGCAGGAAGCACAGGGGCGCAAGGCGCCGATCCAGCGCCTGGCCGACCGCGTGGCGGGGGTGTTCGTCCCGGCCGTGCTGCTCGTCGCCATCGTAACGTTCGTGTTGTGGTTTGTCCTGGGGCCCGAGCCTCGGCTGGCGCACGCCCTGCTCACCTTCGTATCGGTGCTGATCATCGCCTGCCCGTGCGCGCTGGGGCTGGCTACGCCGACGGCGATCATGGTCGCCACCGGCCGGGCCGCCCAGGAGGGTATCCTGTTCAAGGGAGGCGACGCCGTGGAGCGCCTGCGCGACGTGACGCTGGTGGCTCTGGACAAGACCGGCACCATCACGGCGGGTAGACCTCGCCTGAGCGCCGTGCGCACCCTCAACGGTCTGGGTGAGGCTGATTTACTCTCGCTCGTGGCGGGGGCCGAAACCCGCTCCGAGCACCCCATCGGAGAGGCCATCGTGGCGGCGGCGCGCGAGCGGGGCATCGTGCCGGGCACGGTGGAGCGGTTCGCCTCGCGCACAGGGCTGGGCATAGAGGCCCGCGTGAACGGGCG
>DASSAV010000370.1:0-5336 GCA_035699265.1 Rhodothermales bacterium | reverse complement strand
GGGATCTCCGGCGAGGAGTTTGAAGCCGAACACGTCGAAAAAGGAGGGCTCCGCGAAGAGCCCCGTGACGCCCAGGCTCTTCCCATTATAGATCGCATTGGTCCGGATCTGGCCCAGGCGGGTCGTTTCCTCTACGGCGGGGGCGTCGCGCACGATGGCCGGGGCCAGCATTGCGGGGGTGGCAGCGAGCAGACGTGTATCCCCATCGGGGCTGGTGCGGTTTGCAATGACCCGGTAGATGCGATTTGCCTTCGGGTTGAAGCGGTCGTAGCTGCGCTGGTCCATGACGAGCAGGATGATCAGCAGGCCCACCGACATGCTGAGCGCCAGGCCGAAGAGGTTGATGAAGCTGTAGAGCTTCTGCTTGCGCAGGTTGCGAAGGGCTATTTTGAGGTAGCTGTGGAGCATGTGCTTTTGGCGTTCAGAGACCTGGCAGGTTTTCAAAACCTGTCAGGTCTGCATATGGAACTCTTCCAGAGGCGAGGTATACTGTATACATCAGATGTATATGTCCCAGAGAGCTATGGTACGTACACAGATCTATCTCGAACAGAATCAACTCAAAGCCTTGAACCGCCTGAAGCGTGAGACGGGCAAATCGCAGAGTGAGCTCATCCGGGAGGCCATTGATGGGCTGGCGCAGCGCCATGCGCCCGGGGACCGCCTAAGCCTGCTCCGAGCCGGGCGCGGCCTGTGGAAAGGCCGAGACGACCTGCCTGATTTCAAGGCGCTGCGCAGCGAAATGGATAACCGGCTGCACTCGGATGGCTGAACCGCTTCTGGTAGACACGGACGTGTTGATCGACTATCTACGCGACAGTCCGGAGGCCGCTGCCTTCCTGGAAGCGCAGTCCGTCCCGCTTCTCGTCTCCGCCGTGACGGTGGCCGAGCTATATGCCGGCGTTCGGGAAGGAGCCGAACGTGACCGCCTGGATGTTTTCCTTGATGCATTTGAGGTTCTGGTCGTTGAACGGGCGACCGCCGAGCAGGGCGGCCTTTTCCGTCGAGACTATGGAAAGAGTCACGGCACGGGCCTGGCTGATGCGCTGATAGCAGCCCAGGCGGTAGCGCAAGGGGCTACACTGGTGACGCTCAACCGGAAGCACTTTCCCATGCTGCGAGCCGTATGGGTGCCTTATCAAAAATCATAGTTGGCAATGAGCTTTCAGTAGTCTTGAGGAGGGGTAAGGCAAAAACCTATTCATATCGTAGCGACTTCACCGGGTCGGCCAGCGCCGCCCTGATGGAACGATAGCTGACGGTGAGTATGGCGATGGCGAACGTGGCGAGTGCCGCTGCGATGAAATAGCCGGGCCCGATGTCGACGTGGTAGGCGAAATCGTTCAGCCAGCGCTGCATCACGAGGTAGCCGATCGGGGCGGCCACGACGAAGCCGACGGCTATCAGTTTGAGGAAATCGCTGGACAGCATTACGACGATCCCGCTCACACTCGCTCCCAGCACCTTTCGGACGCCGATCTCTTTCGTTCTGCGCTCGGCGGCAAAAGATGACAGTCCGAACAGTCCCATGCAGGCGATGAAAATGGCAAGCCCGGCAAAGACACTGAAAATCTGGCCGACCTTCCGGTCCGCTTCGTACATCCTGGCGAAGTCCTGATCGAGGAAGGTGTACTGGAACGGCCAGTCGGGCGACCACCTGGCCCAGACCTGCTTCATGAAATCGAGTGCGTCGGGCGCATTCTCGGGGCGGATGCGGACCGAAAGATTACCGAACGCCGGGGGATAGATGTGGATGACCAGCGGTTCGATGGCCTGATGCAGCGAACGAAAATGGAAGTCCTGAACGACGCCGATCACCTCTCCCCGCTTGATGGAATCGGCCGACGCCTCGATCTGCCCCCATTTATCCCACTCGATAGGCTTCCCGAGCGCCTCCTGGGGCGTCCAGCCAAACGAGCGGGCAGCCGTCTCGTTCAGGATGAAGGCATGCTCAGTATCCGAGGGGTGCTCGCGGGAGAAGCCCCGGCCCGCGACGATCTTCATGCCGTAGGTTCGCAGGTAATCGTAATCGACCACGAACATGTTGATAGCGGTTTCGGATTTGCTTCCGGGCAGGTGAATGCCGTCTCCCGCCACGATGCCGCCAGGCACGCCCCACGAGCCCGCCGACGAAACGATGAGCGGATTCCGCTGCAACTCCGCCTGGACGGCCTCCAGGTTGTTCGCTACCCCGCCGCGCAGCGGCAATACGACGATTTGCTCCTTGTTGAAGCCGAGGTTCTTGTTTTGCACAAACCGAAGCTGGGCCGCCGCGACACCTGTGCCGATGATGAGGACGACCGAGATGGCGAACTGTATAGTGACCAAGACCTTACGCAGGGTCGTCAGGCTATGTCCTCCCGTGTTGCTCATGCCTTTCAACACCTGCACCGGCCTGAAACCGGAGAGGAAGAAGGCGGGATAGCTGCCGGCCAGTATGCCGATGAACACGCCCAACCCGATCAGACCAGCTATCCACCCGGCGTTTTCGGTATACCCGATCTCAAGAGACTTGCCGGCAAAAGCGTTAAAGGAGGGCAGGGCCAGTTCTACGAGGACGGCGGCGATCAGGAGTGCAAGGAGACTCAATAGTACCGATTCTCCGAGGAACTGGGTCATGAGCTGGTGGCGGCCTGCTCCGACCACTTTTCGCATTCCGACCTCTTTTGCTCGCTGCATAGACTGTGCCGTCGCCAGGTTCATAAAGTTGAAGCAGGCGATGACCAGCAAGAAAACGGCGACGGCCGTGAAAGCGTAGAGGTGGGCGATATCCCCGGCCTCGGCCACTTCAAACTGTAAGTGAGTCGAATGGAGGTGGATGGCGGTGAGCGGTTGGAGATTGAATCCATCTCGGATGCCTATTTCCGACATCTCCGGGGCGGAATATCGCTCTGCAAAGGCGGGCAGCTTCGCTTCGAGCCGGGCCGGATCGTAGCCCTCTGGCAGCAGCACGTACGTGTAGAACTGGTGCCACCTCCAGTTCTGCAGCCGCGCCTCCGAAACGAACTCCTTCAACGTAGCGAACGAGCCGAGGAAATCAATTTTCAAGTGGCTCTGCTCCGGGAGATCCTTGAAGACACCGGTCACCTTAAAGTCCCCGCCATTGTTAACATCCAGAGTCTGCCCCAGCGGTTCAGTATTGCCGAAATATTTCCGGGCCATGCTCTCGCTTAGAACGATGCAGCGCGGCGCTGCCAGGGCGGTCTCAGGGTCACCTTCCGATAGCCGGATGCTGAACACGTCGAAGATGGAGGGGTCTGCAAGGAAAATGCGCCGCTCCGTGAACTGCCGATCCCCGCGCTTGACGAGCGTCTCGCTCATGTCGAACAGGCGGATGGCACGTTGGACCTCGGGAAACTCGCGCAGGAGTGTAGGTGCCAGACCCGGTGGCGTTACGGCCAGATCTTTCATCTCACCATCACTCTCCGTCTCAGACCGGACGATCACCCGGTAGATTCGATCAGCCTTCTCATTGAAACGGTCGTACCGAAGCTCATCTCGGACGTAAAGGAAAATGAGCAGGCAGCATGCAATGCCCACCGCAAGTCCGGCCACGTTGATGAACGTGTAACCCTTGTGCCGGAGCAGATTGCGTAGGGCGATTTTGAAGTAGTTTTTGAGCACGGCGGCCTCTATGAGGGAGTGAGCGGGTGACGGGCACGTTCCCGTTTTACAAGCGGCGTGCCAGGGGCGAATGCTTCATTCGTGCCTGGAATCGTGCAGTGTGCATGGCTCGGTGCACGGTAACTGTCCGGTTGCGGACACCAGTGTATCACAAACGAACAGTATGCGGGCACCCTCCGAATGCAGAACACCCGAGGACTGCGGAGCGAGGGCCGTGCTCCGTAGCCCCCGGGTGCACCTGAGGACTCGAACCGTTCTAAAGACCGTCAAACGGTTTTGGACTTCCGATTTTGGAATCGGAGGCAGGGGATCACGTCGTGACGGCGGGGACGACGTATTTGCGGGACATGAAATTTTCGGTGACCACGTGGCCGTCGAACAGGTGGATGACGCGGTGGCTGTACTCAGCGTCGGCGGGGGAGTGGGTCACCATGACGATTGTGGTGCCGCCCTCGTTGAGTTGCGTGAGCAGGTTCATGACCTCCTCTCCGTGGGTGGAGTCGAGGTTACCCGTAGGCTCGTCCGCCAGGATCAGCTTCGGCTCGGCGACGACGGCGCGGGCGATGGCGACGCGCTGCTGCTGACCGCCGGAGAGCTGCTGCGGGAAGTGGCCCTTCCGGTGCATGATGCCCACGCGCTCCAGGGCCGCATTTACGCGCTTCTCGCGCTCCGTCGAATGTACGCCGAGGTACAACAACGGCAACTCCACATTCTCGAACACCGTGAGCTCGTCGATCAGGTTGAAGCTCTGAAAGACGAACCCGATGGAGCCTTTGCGCAGGTTCGCCCGCTGCCGCTCGGAGTACTTCGAGATCTCGTGTCCGAGGAAGAAGTATTCGCCTTCGGAGGGGTTGTCCAGCAGGCCCATGATGTTGAGCAGGGTGGACTTGCCGCAGCCGGAAGGCCCCATGATCGAGACGAACTCGCCCGCCTTGATCTCGATGTTGACGTTGTTGAGTGCGGTCGTCTCAACCTCTTCCGTGCGGTAGAATTTCTTGAGGTTTGCGGTTTTGATCATTGGTCAGTTGTCAGTTGTTAGTTGTTCGTGGTCAGTTGCTAATTGACTCTCACTGGATCGTTAAGCTACAATTAGCCGTTTCTGATCGTGACCATTGCCTATGGATCGTAGATATGCATTCAGCCTCGGGGCCAGTTCATCTACGAGCGGCTGGAGGATTTTGACCTGATTATCGGAGAGAAGCTTGCGACGATATGCCCGCCGTAACCAGTGTTTCGTTTCATACAACGAGCCTCTGGCAATCCGAACGAAGCGCCGATTATCCTGAAATGTGCTTCGTCCTACGCCCTCAGCAATGTTGGCCCCGATGCTATCTGCTGCCCTAACGAGTTGTTTGCCTATGGTAGACAGTGCCAACGCAGGCCAGACACTTACGATTTCCCAGACGGAATCGGCCAATCTTTCAGAAAGCCGGTATACCTCCAGATCCTCGAATTTTGACCGCTCCATTCCCAGTGCCTCTATTTGTCCGAGATGAAATGCAGAAAACGCTCTTCCATTGGAATCCCGCAACTACAACGAACAACTGACAACGAACGACTGACTACTTCAACTCCAACCGCTGCGCATCCCCGAAGGTCTCGTAGCTGGAGGTTACGACTTGTTCGCCGGGTTTGAGGCCTTCCAGGACTTCATAGTAATTGGGGTTCTGCCGGCCGATCTTGATGTTGCGGCGGGTGGCGAACGAGCCGGA